>NZ_JAXCWG010000005.1:0-210003 GCF_034045195.1 Frigoribacterium sp. CFBP9030 | reverse complement strand
CCCGCCGCGCCCGCGGCGCCCGCGGCGCCCGCGCCCGCGGCGCCCGCCGTCGCACCCCACACCCCGAAACCCGCGCAACACCCGCATTTCTCGGGGTGCTACGCGGGTTTCGGGGTGCTGCGCGGCGTCGGGCGGGGTGCCGCGCGGGTCTCGGGGTGCTGCGCGGCTTTCGGGGTGCTGCGCGGCGTCGGGCGGGGTGCTGCGCAGGTCTCGGGGTGCTACGCGGGTTTCGGGGTGCTACGCGGCTTCGGGCGGGGTGCCGCGCGGGTCTCGGGGTGCTGCGCGGCTTCGGGCGGGGTGTCGTGGCGCACACGCCGAAGGGCGGCCCTCCCGGAGGAGAGCCGCCCTTGTGCGTGGTGCGGTGAAGCGGTGCGGACTAGAAGTCCATGCCACCCGTGGGGTCGCCGGCCGGGGCCGGGTTCTTCTCGGGCTTCTCGGCGACGACGGCCTCGGTCGTGAGGAACAGACCGGCGATCGAGGCGGCGTTCTGCAGCGCCGAGCGCGTGACCTTGGCGGGGTCGATGATGCCGGCGGCGATCATGTCGACGTACTCGCCGGTCGCGGCGTTGAGGCCGTGACCGATGGGCAGGCCGCGGACCTTGTCGGCCACGACGCCGGGCTCCATGCCCGCGTTGAAGGCGATCTGCTTCAACGGAGCGTCGATGGCGACACGGACGATGTTCGCACCCGTCGCCTCGTCGCCCTCGAGCTGCAGCTCGGCCAGAGCGGTCTTGCCGGCCTGGATGAGAGCGACGCCACCACCGGCGACGATGCCCTCTTCGACGGCGGCCTTGGCGTTGCGCACGGCGTCTTCGATGCGGTGCTTGCGCTCTTTGAGCTCGACCTCGGTCGCAGCGCCGGCCTTGATGACGGCGACGCCGCCGGCCAGCTTCGCGAGACGCTCCTGGAGCTTCTCACGGTCGTAGTCGCTGTCGGTCGCCTCGATCTCGCTGCGGATCTGACGCACGCGACCCGCGATCTGCTCGGGGTCGCCGGCACCCTCGACGATGGTCGTCTCGTCTTTGGTGATGACGACCTTGCGGGCACGACCGAGGAGGTCGAGCGTCGCGTTCTCGAGCTTGAGGCCGACCTCTTCGGCGATGACCTGACCACCGGTGAGGATCGCGATGTCCTGCAGCTGGGCCTTGCGACGGTCGCCGAAGCCGGGGGCCTTGACGGCGACCGACTTGAAGATGCCGCGGATCTTGTTGACGACCAGGGTCGCCAGCGCTTCGCCGTCGACGTCCTCGGCGATGATGAGCAGCTGCTTGCCGCTCTGGATCACCTTGTCGACGATGGGGAGGAGATCCTTGATGTTCGAGATCTTCGAGTTGACGATGAGCACGTAGGCGTCTTCGAAGACGGCCTCCTGGCGCTCGGGGTCGGTGACGAAGTACTGCGACAGGTAGCCCTTGTCGAAGCGCATGCCCTCGGTGAGCTCGAGCTCGGTGCCGAAGGTGTTGGACTCCTCGACGGTGACGACGCCCTCCTTGCCGACCTTGTCGATCGCCTCGGCGATCAGCGCGCCGATGGTGGGGTCAGCGGCGGAGATCGAGGCCGTGGCCGCGATCTGCTCCTTGGTCTCGATGTCCTTCGCGTCGGCGAGCAGCTGAGCCGAGACGGCCGCAGCGGCCTTCTCGATGCCGCGCTTCAGCGAGATGGGGTCGGCGCCTGCGGCGACGTTGCGGAGGCCCTCACGGACGAGCGCCTGAGCGAGCACGGTGGCGGTGGTGGTTCCGTCGCCGGCGACGTCGTCGGTCTTCTTCGCGACCTCCTTGACGAGCTCCGCACCGATCTTCTCGAACGGGTCGTCGAGCTCGATCTCCTTCGCGATGGACACGCCGTCGTTCGTGATGGTGGGGGCGCCCCACTTCTTCTCGAGCACGACGTTGCGACCACGCGGGCCGAGCGTGACCTTAACCGCGTCGGCCAGGATGTTCAGGCCACGCTCGAGGCCACGACGGGCCTCTTCGTCAAAAGCAATGATCTTAGCCATGTGTGTTTTTCGTCCCTCCCGGACGTCATGAAGCAGAAGCTTTGGCACTCACGTGTCGCGATTGCCAGTGACGATTCTGGCACTCGCCCGGTGAGAGTGCAAGTGACGTCGCGGGCGACCCGAGGAGGTGCGGTGCGCGGTGATCGCGACCCGCGCCTCCTCGGCCCGGTCGCCCTCAGGGCGTGTAGTCGGCGCCGAGCACGACCGTCACCGACGCGTTCGGGAACGCCGAGCTGACGGCCGTCGCCGTGACGCCGAGCGTCTGGGCGAGCCCGAGGGCGACCCCCTCGTCGGCGGCGTCGGCGTAGTAGACGGTCGAGGTCGTGGCCGAGGTGTCGCCCGCGTTTCCCTGGGTGGCGACGGTGTACCCGGCGGCCTCGAGGTCGGCGGAGGCGGCGGTCGCGAGACCCGCGGTCGACGTCCCGTTCAGCACCGCGATCGTGACGGAGGGGTCGACGTCGGCGGGGTCGGTCACGGGAGCCCCGGTCGGCGTCGCGGAGGCGGTGTCGTCGGGCGCCTCCGCCTCAGCCGTCTCGGTGACGGTCGTCGTGGGGGCGTCGAACTGGATGCTGTCGTTCAGCACGCCCAGGGCGACGACCCCGCCGCCCACCAGCACGCCCGTCGCGAGAGCGGCCCAGGCGAAGACGACCAGCCCACGGCCCCGCCTCGGGGTGGACCGGTGCGCGCCGACCCTCTGCAGATCGGCGGGCAGGTCGTCGAAACGGTCGCGGGGGAACTTCGGCATGTGCTGTCGGTCTTCTCTGGGTCGGCGGGCGTCGGTTCGGCGGGCGTCGGGCGCTCTGTCGGCGGGTCGGCGTGCAGCGGGGCGGCGGGTCGGCGGTCGGCGGGTCAGCGGGTCGGCGGCCCGAACGATCGGGTCGTGCGGGCGAGCGAGCGGGCGTCGCGGAGTCGGAGCAGACGCCCCACGAGCATCGGCGCGTAGGCCAGTGCAGCCGGTCGGTCTATGAGCGAGTTGAGCAGCTGCTGGTACCGGGCCGTCGAGAGACCGAGATCGCGTCGGATCACGGCCTCCTTCTGGCGCGCGGACCCCGTGGTGGACTGCTCGAGGTCGAGGATCGCGCGGTCGCGCTCGGAGAGCCCGATGACCGTCCCGTCGTCGCCAGTCGCACCGCTGTCGCCCATCACCCGCCCTCTCGATCGTCGTCATCCTACGGGCGGCCGCCTCCGGGCCGCCTCAGGCGCAGCCCTCCGCTCCGGGTCAGGAGGGGAGCAGCCGCACTCGCGTGCCGTGAGCGTCGCCGACGGCGAGGGCCCGGCCGTCGAGGGCGAGCGCGGCGAACCCGTCGCCCGGCGCGACGCCCTCCGGCACCTCCGCCACGACGTCGTGCAGCAGGTCGCGCCGCTCGTACGACACCCAGGTGGCGCCGAGGGCGCGCACGGCGTCGACGAAGGCCTGGCGCCGGCGACCGGGCAGGTAGACGAGCGTGCCGGTCGAGACCAAGACGAGCCGCGCGTCCGACGGGGCGGTCGCGGCCAGGGCGGCCAGCCCGTCGACGGCGTCGCCGCGGACGAGCCGAGGAGGCGCGCTCCGGGCGATCGCGACGGCCCGCCGCAGCAGATCCACCCGCTCCGACGGCCCGGGCGGCAGCGACGTCTCGAGCCACGAGACCGCGGCGGGGTCGGTGACGTCTACGGGGTCCAGGTCGAGACCGGCCCGCCAGACGATCTCGGGCAGCACGACCCGGCGAGGCCACTCGTCGTGCGGCAGCGGGGAGTCTCCGAGGTCGACGTCGAGCTCGACGACGACGTCGCTGTCGGCCGCGCCCCAGCGCGCCTGCTCGTCGCGGCCCGCGCCGCGGAGGTCGGCCCGGAACGCGTACCGGTCGGGGAACAGGCAGAGCCCCGCCGAGGCGCCGACCTCGAGCAGGGCCACCGGGCCCTCGAGCCTGGCCAGCGCGAGCGAGACCGGCCCGAGGCGGCGGACGTCGTTGACCTGGGTCGTCCGACGGGCGAGCTCGGCGAGGAGGGCGTCGGGGTGGGCGAGCATCCACTCCCGGAGGCGCGGCCACGGTGCGAGGGGGGCGCCCAGCCAGCGCGACACGGCGAGCACGAGGGCGGGCTGGCGCCGCGCCTCCGGAGCCCTCTCGATCAGCGCGAGCACGTCGAGGTCGCCGGCGATGCCGAGCGACCACTCGGCGTACAGAGGGGACTGCTCGCGGGCGGACGCGTCGGCGTGGCCGCGGAACCGGTCGGCGAGGAGCATGCCGTGATTCTAGGGAGGACGGGGCTGCGACGGGCCGGCGCCGGTGCCGCCCTGGAATGACTGTCGGGGGGACCGTGTTGAATGGGGAGTCCCGAGAACTGAGGAGTCACCCGTGTCGTACAAGGTCGAGAAGTCCGAAGAGCAGTGGCGAGCAGAACTCGGCCCCGAGCAGTACGCCGTGCTGCGCGAGGCCGCGACCGAGCGCCCGTGGACGGGCGAGCTGCTCGACGAGAGCCGCGCCGGCGTCTACGCCTGCGCCGCCTGCAACGCCGAGCTGTTCAAGAGCGGCACCAAGTTCGACAGCAACTGCGGCTGGCCGAGCTTCTACGAGTCGGTGAACCCCGAGGCCGTGCAGCTGATCGACGACGACAGCCTCGGCATGACCCGCACCGAGGTGCGGTGCGCGAACTGCGGTTCGCACCTGGGCCACGTCTTCCCCGACGGCTTCGGCACGCCGACCGGCGACCGCTACTGCATGAACTCCGTCTCGCTCAGCTTCCGCGAGGGCGACGACGCCTCCTCCACCGCCGAGTGACCAGGTGAGCACCGTCGCGGCTGCGGCCGCCCGGCGTCGATCGCGGTCGAAGGTCACCGACGACGCCCCCGATCACGAGCAGCTCGTCGCAGCCGTCGAGGCGGCGGCGACCGTCGCCGACCACTCGTCGATGCGCCCCTGGCGGCTCATCGAGCTGAGGGGCGACGACCGCCGACTGATCGGCCGGTCGCTGGCGGCGGCCGACGGCGCCGTGGGCAAGGACGCCGAGAAGCTCGAGCAGAAGTCGCTGCGGGCACCGCTGGTCGTCGCGGTGGTCTCGTCGCCGAAGCCCAGTCGCAAGGTGCCCGAATGGGAGCAGGAGAGCGTCGCCTCGGGTGTCGCCCACCTGCTGTCGCTCGTGCTCGACGACGAGGGCTGGGGCGTCTTCTGGCGATCCGGCACGCACACCCGGGCCCCCGAGGTCCAGGCGGCGCACGGTCTGACGGGCGACGAGAAGCTGCTGGGCTGGCTCTACGTCGGGGGTCGCGATCGGCCGCGCGACGCCGACAAGCCGCGCAAGCGCGTCGAGGTCGATCGGCATCTGAGCGGCCCGCCCCGCCCGTGACACGACGAGACCCCGGTGCCGAGGCACCGGGGTCTCGTGGTCTGCGACCCTAAGAGGTCACCAGGTCTTCTGGCTGGTGCCCACGAACGTGATCGGCAGCCAGAACGAGCCGGTCATGGCGACGATGCCGGCGAAGAAGATGATCGCGTTCGGCTCGCCCGACCCGAACGAGTAGGCGAACAGCGCGAAGCTGATCAGCAGCAGCACGATCGAACCGATGGCGGTCAGGATGTTGGTCATGGGGGCTCCTCGTGATCCGGGCCGGGCGACGGCCGACGCCGTCTCCCCCTACTTCACCACTGATGACCTCTCTCGCGCCAATCGCGGGCGCGAAGATGCACTGCGTGCGCCCATTCCGGGCCGCTCCCGACCTCGCCGCCGGGCTTGTAGGGTGGTGGAGTCAGCCGCCTTGGCGCAGTCCGGTAGCGCAGTGCTCTTGTAAAGCGAAGGTCGTCGGTTCGAATCCGACAGGCGGCTCCATTCAGAAGGCCCCGATCGTCCGCGATCGGGGCCTTCCGTCGTCCGCCGCGCCTCCATCCGGGCCCCTCCGCCTGGGAGTCCGAGACGTCTCGCGTCGACAGGGGTACAGGGAGGAGGACAGACGCCCTGTCGCTCCCCCCAACGAGGGCGACCCGTCTTGGGGATGACGGCATCCGTCCCCCGAGCGCACACTGGACGCGCCCCGAGGAACCCGAAGAACCGCGGGGCGCTGTACCCCATCGAGCGATCGATGGGTCGCGCCAGATCCACCCCCCGATGCACCCGCTCGCCCTTCCGAAATCCCAAGGAAGGCACACCGCGACATGGTCACACGGACATACTCACGATCGCTGCCGATCGGCGCCACGATGATCGCCGGCGCACTCCTCGCGACGGCTCTCGTCGCGACGGGCACGCAGAGCGCCTCGGCCGCCACCGGTTCGATCATCGCGGGCAAGACGGCCACGGACGCGGCGGCCGCCTCGAAGACCCTGCTGACCGGGAACCTCGCGGGGTGGACGCAGAACTTCAAGGACGACTTCACGACCCCCATCGCCCAGGGCGGGTTCCCCGGTCCGTACGCGAAGCAGTGGATGAGCTACGACGGCTTCGGCGACACCTGGCAGATCGGTCGCTACGAGTCCGACATCCTCTCCGTGCGCGACGGGTTGCTCGACATGCACCTGCACACCGGCTCCGACGGCGTGCCGCGGGCCGCCGCACCCGTGCCCCTGATGAACGGCCAGTGGGGCGGCCAGACCTACGGGCGCTACAGCATCCGGATGAAGGCCGACGCCCTGCCCGGCTACGGCACGGCCTTCCTCCTCTGGGACGACGCCGAGACCTGGGCGAACGGCGAGATCAACTTCCCCGAAGGCAGCCTGGACGGCTCGACCAAGGCCTTCAACCACCAGCTCGGCACGCCGTGGAACAACGACCTGGCCGTCGACACGCACACGTCGTACACCGACTGGCACACCTACACGATCGACTGGACGCCGAAGAAGATCAGCTACCTGCTCGACGGCATCGTCGTGGCGTCGACCACGACGAACATCCCCAAGACGCCCATGCACTGGGTGCTGCAGACCGCGACCAACGGCACGAAGCCGGACGCGAAGGTCGACGGCCACCTCCAGATCGACTGGGTCAGCCAGTACGCGTACACGCCCGGCAGCCCTGCCACCGTCAGCGTGCCGACCGCACCGGCCCGACCGACGCCGACCCCGACGCCTGCTCCGGCCCCGGCTCCCGCCCCGACCCCGGCCCCTGCCCCTGCCCCGGCTCCCGCTCCTGCTCCTGCTCCGGCCCCGGCCCCGGCCCCTGCCCCTGCTCCCGCTCCTGCCCCGGCGCTGAAGACCCTGACCGCCCCCGTGCCGAAGATCGTCGGCAAGACCACCGTGGGCGCGACGCTCACCGCCCAGACCGGCACCTGGACGAGCGGCACCGCGCTGACCCACCAGTGGCTGCGCAACGGCACGGCCATCGCCGGGGCCGCACGAGCGAGCTACGTCACGACCGCGGCGGACGCCGGCAAGAAGATCACCCTCGTCGTGACGGGCAGGAAGACCGGATACACGACGGCGTCGAAGACCTCGGCGGCCGTGGCCGTCACGCCCGCTCCTCTGGCGAGTGCGACGCCGGCGGTGACGGGGACGCCGAAGGTCGGCGGCAAGATGGGCACGAAGACCGGCACCTGGACGGCGGGCACGTCGTTCTCGTACCAGTGGAAGAGCGACGGCAAGTCGATCTCACGTGCCACGGCGCCGACCTACGTGCCCACGGCCTCCGACGCGAACCGAGCGCTGACGGTCGTCGTCACCGGCACCAAGCCGGGGCACACCGCGGTCGCCCGCACCTCGAAGGCGGCGACGGTCGTCCCGTTGCGACTCACCGCCCCGGCCCCCGCCATCTCGGGTTCGGCTAAGGCCGGCAGCACGCTCACCGCCAAGAAGGGCACCTGGACCGCGGGCACCGCAGTGACGCTGCAGTGGACGCGCGACGGCAAGGCGATCGCCGGCGCCACGGGCCTGACGTACCGCACCAGGGCGTCGGACGTCGGTCACGAGATCCGCGTCAAGTCGACGGGCTCGAAGGCCGGGTACTCGCCGGCGGCTCGGTGGTCGGCAGCTCTGGTCGTCCGCCGCTGAGGACTCAGCCCTGACGTGCGGCGTCCCGGCGGCCGTAGCGCGACCACCAGACGAGGTCGGCGACGCCCTGCGCGATGAGCAGCAGGGCGACGACCAGCACCACGTAGGCCACCGGCTCGACCGGGCGACCCGACGTCAGCGTGGCGATCTGGACGACGAGGCCGAAGACGCCGAGCGCCGCCTCGAGGACGGGAGGGAGGACGCTGCCCGTCTTGGTCAGGATCCAGAAGGGTCGGCGCGGGGTGCTCATGCGTCGAGGCTACCCCGGGGCGCGGGACCGCAGGAGGCGCGCGAGACTACCCTTGTGGGATGCGTGAGAAGACGGTCCGGGTCGACCCCGACGTGCCGAACTGGCTGCTGACCAAGCAGGGTGGTCGCGTGCTGCCCGTCGTCACCGTCGTCTGCGCCCTGATCGTCGTCGCGAGCATCGTCGCGGCCCTGCTGGTCGGAGGCGGTTCGGTCACCGTCGTCACCGTCGTCGTGCTGCTCGCCGCGGCCGGGGCGATCGCCTGGGCCGTCGCCGACCTCGTCTGGTGGACGCGCGGCGGTCGTCGCGCCGTCGTCCGTCTGCCCCGCGACCCCCGCGGATGACGTCCGAACATGCCCCGATCGGCATGTCTGTGCCCCGGCAACCTGGCAACCGCTCAGAGACGGGAGCCGTAAACTCGTCAGGATGCATCGATTCGATGCCACGATCTCCCGGCCCTGATCGTCACTGCTCGTTCAGCCGCGCCGGCATACGCCTACCCAGACAATTCGACAGGGAGTTCCGGTGAACGGAAACGCCACGACCCGGCACAGCAACGCGGCGTTGCTGTCGGTCGCCAGCACGATGGCCGAACGGGTCACCACCTCCGAGAGCATCGACGAGAAGCTGCGACCCGTCCTCAAGCGCCTCCGCATGCCGACCGGTCTCCTCCAGCGCGTCGCCGGCGTGCACGAGCGCCGCAACTGGGGCCCAGACCAGAGCTTCGACGTCGCGGCCATCGACGCGGGCAAGCGCGCCCTCGCCGAGGCCGGCGTCCGACCCGACCAGGTCGGCCTGCTGATCAACACGTCCGTCACGCGCCCGCACCTCGAGCCGTCCGTCGCCGTCCGCCTGCACCACGGGCTCGGGCTCCCGTCGTCGGCGACCAACTTCGACATCGCGAACGCCTGCCTCGGCTTCGTCAACGGCATGACCCTCGCCGCGCAGCTGATCGACGCCGGGCAGATCGACTACGCCGTGATCATCGACGGCGAGGACGCCGACGACGTCCAGGTCAACACGATCGACCGCCTGCTGACCGAGGGCTTCGACCGCGACGACTTCATGAGCGAGTTCGCGAGTCTCACCCTCGGCTCCGGTGCCGCCGCCGCGGTCATCGGCCGAGCCGACCTGCACCCCGAGGGCCACCGCATCCTCGGCGGTGTGACCCGCGCCGCGACCGAGAACTACGACCTCTGCGTCGGCAGCGTCGACGGCATGTTCACCGACGCCAAAGCCCTGCTCAAGCGCGGCATGGAGCTCGTCGTCTCGGCCTGGCGCGAGGCCAAGCCCGAGTGGAACTGGCAGGGCATGGACCGCTACGTCATGCACCAGGTCAGCGACGTGCACACCAACGCGTTCGTCAAGGCGGCCGGCATCGACCGCAAGCGCGTGCCGCTCACCTACCCCACCCTCGGCAACGTCGGCCCCGCGTCGATCCCCATCACGCTCGTGGAGGAGTCCAAGACCCTGTCGCGCGGCGACCGGGTGCTGCTGATGGGAGTGGGCTCGGGCATCAACACCGCGATGATGGAGCTCGCCTGGTGAGTCGCCTCCCCCGCGCCGCACGGTCGACCGCACCGGCCCTGCTCCCGCCCGACGGGCTCGCAGGGCTCGACCCCGCGTGGTCGCGTCTCGTCGACGTGCCGTACGGACTCGGCTCGCACCGCGCCTCCCGACGCTGGCACGTGCTCGACAACGCCAAGGCGCTGGCCCGGCTCGACGTCGAGCCGGTCGGCACCATCCTGTGCGTGCACGGCAACCCGACCTGGTCGTACCTCTGGCGCGAGCTCGTCGCGGCCACCGTCGAGACGGCCTCCGCCGGCGGACCGGCCTGGCGGGTCGTCGCCGTCGACCAGCTCGACATGGGCTTCTCCGAACGCACCGGTTCACCGCACACCCTCGCGCGCCGCGTCTCCGATCTGGGCGACCTCACCGAGGCGCTCGGCGTCGAGGGCCCCGTCGTCACGCTCGGTCACGACTGGGGCGGCGTCGTCTCGATGGGCTGGGCGGTGGACCACCCCGAGATGCTGGCCGGTGTGATGCTGCTCAACACGGCGATCCACCAGCCGCGCGGCGTCCCGATCCCCGCTCCGCTCCGACTCGCACTCGCCCGGGGCGTGCTCGGGCGCGCGACGGTCGGCACGACGGCGTTCGTCGACGTGACGCTCGCCCTCGGTCACCCGCCGCTGCCGGCCGAGGTGAAGCAGGCCTATCGCGCCCCGTACCGCACCGCAGCCCGTCGCGGGGGCATCGGCGCCTTCGTGGCCGACATCCCGGTCGACGCCGACCACGAGAGCGCACCCGAGCTGAACCGCATCGCCGAGGCGCTGCGCGAGGTGCCGGTGCCGGCGCTCATGCTGTGGGGGCCCCTCGACCCGATCTTCGGCGACCGCTACCTCGACGATCTCATCGAGCGTCTGCCGCACGCCGACGTGCACCGCTCCGAGGGCGCCGGTCACCTGCTCGCCGAGGACGTCGACTACGCCGCGGCCGTGCTCACCTGGCTGGGCGACCGGCTCCCCGACGGCTCGCCACCCGCCGAGCCCACCGTCGACGGCGCCGTCGCGGGGGCCGAGACTCCCGGCGACCCGTCGACCCCGGCAGGCCCCGGGCGGCTCGACGGCGCCGGCGCGACCGGTGCCGCTGCGGCGAAGAAGGCCGTCGAAACGGGGGCCGACGAGGCCACGGCCGCCGCTGCGGCGGCATCCGCCGAGCACGTCGCCGAGGAGGCGCGGGTCGACTCCTCTCAAGACCGCCCGCTCTGGTCTTACCTCGACGCTCTGGCCGACAGCTCCGACACCGCACTGATCGAGATGGTGCCCGCCGGGTCGGACGGCCCCCGGTCCGTCAGCTGGCGGCTGCTCTCCCGCCGGGTCCGCGAGATCGCCCTCGGGCTCCGCAAGCACGGCGTCCGCCCCGGCGACCGCGTCTCGCTGCTCGTGCAGCCCGGTGCCGACCTCACCGCGGTGCTCTACGCCTGCCTCCGTCTCGGGGCCGTGGTGGTCGTCGCCGACGCCGGTCTCGGGGTCCGCGGGCTGACCCGCGCCGTCCGCGGGGCGTGGCCCGACCACGTGATCGGGCAGCTGCCCGGTCTCACGGCCGCGCGAGCCCTCGGCTGGCCCGGTCGCGTGATCTCGACCACGCGCCTCCCGGGGGTCACGAGACGCGCCCTCGGCGTCGAGACGTCGCTGCCCGAGATCGCCGCGCTCGGTCGTCGCGCGCACGAGGCCCTCGCCGAGCTGCCCGAGTCGCCCACCGGCGACGCCGAGGCCGCCATCCTCTTCACCTCGGGCTCGACCGGCCCCGCCAAGGGCGTCGTCTACCGCCACCGGCAGCTGACCGCGCTGCGCGACGCCCTCGCCGCCCAGTACGGCGTCGGGCCGGGCACCGGGCTCGTCGCCGGCTTCGCGCCGTTCGCCCTGCTCGGACCCGCCCTCGGGGCGACGAGCGTGACACCCGACATGGACGTCACGAAGCCCCGCACCCTGACGGCGCGCGCCGTGGCCGCCGCGACGGCCGCCGTCGACGCGACCGTGGTGTTCCTCTCCCCCGCCGCGCTGACCAACGTGGTCGCCACCTCCGGCGAGCTGACCTCCGCCGACCGCGCGGCGCTGGCCGGGGTCGAGACGTTCCTGTCGGCGGGTGCGCCCGTGTCGGAGTCGCTGCTCGCCGCCGCCGGCGACCTGATGCCCGGCGCGACCCCGCACACCCCCTACGGCATGACCGAGGGGCTGCTGCTGACCGACATCACGCTCGAGGGGGTCCGTGCGGCGACCGCCGACCGCGCCGCGCGCCTGGCCGACGGCGCCACCGACGCCGGCGGTGTCTGCGTGGGGCTGCCCGGCGCGACCACGACGGTGCGGATCGCCGCTCTCGACGAGGCGGGCCGCGCCTCCTCGGAGTTGATCGCCGAGCCCGGCGTCACCGGCGAGATCGTCGTCTCGGCCGCGCACGTCGAAGACCACTACGACCGGCTCTGGCTGACGCACCGCGCCAGCCGTCGCGGGTCGACCACGACGAGCCGCTGGCACCGCACCGGCGACGTCGGCCACCTCGACGAGCAGGGCCGCCTCTGGGTCGAGGGGCGACTGCCGCATGTGATCACGACGGCGAGCGGCGTGCTGACCCCGGTCGCGTCCGAGCAGGCGTCGGAGGCGCGGGCCGGCATCGCCCGCGCGGCCGTCGTCGGCGTCGGCCCGGCCGGCACCCAGCAGGTGGTGGTGGTCGCCGAGACCGTGCCGCCCGCCCGCCGTGCCGGTCTCGCGTCGGCCGCACTCGCCGCCGAGATCCGCCACGTCGTCGGCGCGGCCTCGGGTCGACCCGTCGCCGCCGTCCTCGTCGTGCCGGCGCTGCCGACCGACGTGCGTCACAACAGCAAGATCGACCGCTCACGCCTCGCCGCCTGGGCGACGTCCGTGCTCTCGGGCGACAGGATGCGCCGCCCGTGAAGGTGCTGGTCGCCTCAGCCGGGCGAACCCGGGCGGGTTCGGCTGAGACGGGCGCGTGGACGCGCCCGTTCGCGCCGAACGCGCCCGCCTCCGCCGCCGGCACGCCTCTCCCGAGCGACGGACGCCGCCCGTGAGGGTCCTCGTCACCGGGGCCAGCGGGCTGCTCGGCGGTGCCGTCGCCCGTGCGATCGCCGCGGCCGGGCACGAGGTCACGACGTTCCAGCGTCGGCCGTCCGGTGTGACCGGGGTCCGCGACGCGCTCGGCTCGATGACCGACCCGGCAGCGGTCGCCGCCGCCGTCGAGGGGCAGGAGGCGGTGGTCCATCTGGCCGCGAAGGTCTCGCTGGCCGGCGCACCCGCCGAGTTCGAGGCCGTCAACGTCGGCGGCACGCGGTCGCTGATCGCGGCGATGCGCGCCTCCTCGGTGCCCCGCCTCGTATTCGTCTCGTCGCCGTCGGTCGCGCACGCCGGCTCGTCCATCGTCGGAGACGACGCCGCTCCCGCCTCGCCGAGCCGGGCCCGCGGCCACTACGCCCGCACGAAGGCGGCGGCCGAGCTCGTGGCGCTGCAGGCGGCGGGCGACGATCTGCGCGTCGTGGCCGTCCGCCCGCACCTGGTCTGGGGGCCCGGCGACACCCAGCTCGTCGCCCGCATCGTCGATCGCGCGCGCTCGGGTCGACTGCCGCTGCTCGGCCACGGGGCGGCGCTGATCGACTCGATCTACGTCGACAACGCGGCGTCCGGCATCGCCGCGGCGCTCGAGCGGGTCGACGCCGTCAGCGGCGGGGCGTACGTGCTCACCAACGGCGAGCCGCGCACGGTGGCCGACCTGATGGCGGGGATCTGTCTGGCGGCCGGTGTTCCGGCACCGCGCCTCCGGGTTCCGGCGGGGGTGGCACGGGGCGCCGGGTCGCTCGTCGAACGGGTCTGGGCCGTGCGCCCGGGAGCCGACGAGCCGCCGATGACACGGTTCCTGGCCGAGCAGCTCTCGACCGCGCACTGGTTCGATCAGCGGCGCACTCAGCACGACCTGCAGTGGACGCCCGCCGTCGGGGTCGACGAGGGCCTGCGGCGGCTCGCGGCCTGGTACGCCGCCGGGCAGCCCGCGGTCTGATCTGCGGGGCTCGCCCCGGGGCCGTGCGGCTCGCCCCGGTCTGTTCGGCGGGCCGCGGGCTGTGGGGCGCGCCTGCGCCTCAGGCTGTTGGGCGGGTCCCCGTCATCGGCGGCGGGTCAGCGCTGACCCGCCGCCGATGACACCGACCCGCCGCACCACGCTCAGACGACCGCGTCGCACCACGCTCAGACGACCGCGTCGCACCACGCTCAGATGACCGCGTCGCTCCACGGGTCGGGGTTGCCGAACCGGTGCGCCGTGATCGCGACGGCCTGCTCGCGGAGGAACGGCAGCAGCTCGAGCCGCCCCGTCGGCGTCACCGAGGCGTCGAACACGGCCACCGACGGGTCTCCGCCGAGAGCCGACGACAGAGCCGAGGAGGCGCGGGTCGGGTCGCCCGCAGCCGTCACCAACCGCACGCGCTCGGTCCGCAGACCCCCCGCGCGCACCCTCTCGAGCCAGAACGCGTCGTCCTCGTGCGTGACGGAGCCCGCCGAGAGGCCCAGCGCCGAGACGAGCGCCGTCGGCAGCTCGATCGCCGACGAGACGGTGACCGGGGCGCCCGACCGGAGACCGGCCAGCAGCACCCGCACGACGGCCACGGGATCGGCGCCGTCGGCCGCCCGCACCGTGACCGGCAGGGGCCGGTAGCGCAGCAGGTCGCGTTCGAGTCCGAGTCGGCTGACATCGCGGGCGACGCCGAACTCGGTCGCCCAGTAGTGCTCGTCGGAGGCGGCGGCGGCACGCAGGTCGTCGTGGGCCGATGCGCTCGACGCCCCGAGCAGCGGCGTCGAGGCCTCGACGGCGGCCAGGACAGCCGAACCGGGGCGCGCCTCCTGGGCTTCGACGAGCGGGGTCGGCCGCCACGAGCCGAGGTGGACGAGGTAATTGGGCCCGCCGGCCTTCGCGCCGGCGCCGACGGACGACTTCTTCCAGCCGCCGAACGGCTGGCGCCGCACGACGGCACCGGTGATGCCCCGGTTGACGTAGAGGTTGCCGGCCTCGACGGCGTCGAGCCAGATCTCGAGCTCGGCGGGGTCGAGGGTGTGCAGACCCGCCGTGAGACCGTAGTCGGTGGCGTTCTGCAGCCGGATCGCCTCGTCGAGGGTGGCGGCGGTCATGATGCCGAGCACGGGCCCGAAGTACTCCGTCAGGTGGAACTCGCTGCCGGCCGCGACACCCGATCGGACGCCGGGCGACCAGAGCCGACCCGTCTCGTCGAGCTGCTTCGGCTCGACCAGCCACGACTCGCCCGCGCCGAGCGTCGTCAGCGCCCGCTCGAGCTTGCCGTGCGCGGGCTCGACGATCGGGCCCATCTGCGTGGTCGGGTCGGACGGCAGCCCCACCCGCATCGTCGACGCGGCGTCGACGAGCTGACGACGGAACCGCTCGGAGGTGGCGACCGAGCCGACCAGGATCACGAGACTCGCCGCCGAGCACTTCTGCCCCGCGTGACCGAACGCCGACTTGATCACGTCGGAGGCCGCGAGGTCGAGGTCGGCGCTCGGGGTGACGATGATCGAGTTCTTGCCGCTGGTCTCGGCGAGCAGGGGCAGGTCGGTGCGCCAGCTGGTGAACAGCGCGGCCGTCTCGAAGGCCCCCGTGAGGATGACGCGGTCGACCGACGGGTGCGACACGAGGTGCCGCCCGAGGTCGCCCTCGTCGACGTCGACCAGGGTGAGCACGTCTCGCGGCACGCCGGCGTCCCAGAGGGCCTGCACCATGACCGCGCCGCAGCGCTTGGCCTGACCGGCCGGTTTGACGACGACGCTGCTGCCCGCGGCGAGCGCGGCGAGGGTCGAGCCGGCGGGGATCGCGACGGGGAAGTTCCACGGCGGGGTGACGAGCGTGAGGCGTTCGGGCACGAACTCGGCGCCGTCGACGGAGTCGAGCTCCTCGGCGAGGTGGGCGTACCAGTTGGCGAAGTCGATCGCCTCGCTGACCTCGACGTCGCCCTCGGCGATGGTCTTGCCGGTCTCGCTCGCCGCGACCTCCATCAGGTCGGCCCGCCGGGCGGAGAGCATCGCGGCGGCGTCGCGGAGGACGACGGCCCGACCCGCGCCTCCTCGTGCCGCCCAATCGGAGGAGGCGGCGACCGCGGTGTCGAGCAGGGCGTCGAGCGTCGCCTCGTCCGTGACCCGGGCGGCCTCGATCAGGTCGACGCCGAGCGTCGAGTCGGCCGAGCGGGCGGCGATGCCGCGACCCCAGCTGCGGTTCGCGGCGAGCGCGGGGTCGGTGTCGGGCTCGTTCTCGAAACCGCCGCCGGCCGGGCGCGGCTCGAGGGCCTGCGCGGGGTCGAGTCGGCTCTGCACCCGGTGCGGAGCGGGCACGACGCCGTCGACGGCCGCCAGCGAGGCGAGGAACCGCCCCTTCTCGCGCTCGAACATGGCCTCGTTCGAAGCGAGCTCGAAGACGGCCGACATGAAGTTCTCGCTCGACGCGTTCTCTTCGAGGCGTCGGATGAGATAGCTGATGGCGACGTCGAACTCGCGGGGGTGCACGACCGGCGTGTAGAGCAGCAGCCCGCCGACGTCGGCCTTGACGAGCTCGGCCTGACCCTCGGCCATGCCGAGCAGCATCTCGAACTCGATGCGGTCGCCGACCCCGCGGGCCTCGGCGAGCAGGTGCGCGAAGGCGATGTCGAAGAGGTTGTGACCGGCGACGCCGATCCGCACGGCGCGGGTGCGCTCGGGGGTGAGCGCCCAGGTCAGCACCCTCTTGTAGTTCGTGTCGCTGTCCTGCTTCGTGCCGTAGGTGGCGAGGGGCCACTCGTGGACGGTGGCGTCGACGGTCTCCATGGCGAGGTTCGCGCCCTTGACCACGCGCACCTTGATGGCCGCGCCGCCCGCGTCGACCCGGTCGGTCGCCCACTCGGTGAGCCCCTGCAGGGCGCCGAGCGCGTCGGGCAGATAGGTCTGCAGCACGATGCCGGCCTCGAGGTCGCGGAGCTGCGGCTGGTCGAGGAGGCGCGTGAAGACCGCGATCGTCAGGTCGAGGTCGCGGTACTCCTCCATGTCGAGGTTGATGAACTTCGGCTCGCGAGAGCGGGCGGCCAGTTCGTAGAGCGGGGTCAGCTTCTCGACGACGCGCTCGACGGTCTCGTCGAAGGCCCACATCGAGAGCTGGCTGACGATCGACGAGACCTTGATCGACACGTAGTCGACGTCGTCGCGGGCGAGCAGCGCCCGGGTGCCCGCGAGCCGGTGCTCGGCCTCGGCGTCGCCGAGCACTGCCTCGCCGAGCAGATTGAGGTTCAGCCGCGTGCGGTCCTGCTTGATCGAGGCGATCGCCTTGCCGAGCCGGGCGGGGCGGGCGTCGGCGACGAGGTGCCCGACCATGCCGCGGAGCACGCGGCGGGCGATCGGCACGACGACGCCGGGCAGCACGGGCGCCATGACGCCGCCGAGGCGGACGGCGCTGCGCATGTGCCACGGCAGGAACGACGGAGCCTGCTTGGCGAGGGTCGCCAGGTTGCGGGCGGCGACGCCGAGGTCTTCGGGGCGGACGACGCGATCGACGAAGCCGATCGTGAAGGCGAGACCCGATTCGTCTTTCAGCACCTGCGCGAGCAGATGGGCCGAGCCGGTGCTCGGGGCCGCGGAGGCCTCGTGCGCCCAGCGGCGTGCGACGGCGACGGCGTCGTCGCCGATGCCGACGGGCAGGAGCTGTTCAGCGGTGGACGGCCCCGCCGTCTCGTCGAAGGTGGTCATGGGATGAATGTAGAGCGGAACTTGCCACGCGGCAAGGTTTGACATCTGCTCGTAACACGAGGCCGTCCGCTCGGCTGTCCACCGGCCGTCGGTCGATGTCCGGTCGATGTCCACAGCTGACGGAATATCACTGGCGGTGAGGGGCGGACCGCGCTACCTTGAGCGCGTCCGGGGCCGCTCCCCGGAAACCGGCAGCGAGCGGAGAACGGATCGACGATGGCCATGATCGAAGCACGGGGCCTCACCAAGACCTACCGGTCGAAGTCCGGTCCCGTCCACGCCCTGAACGGGCTCGACCTCACCGTGCCCGAGGGCACCGTGAAGGCGCTGCTCGGGCCGAACGGCGCCGGCAAGACGACGGTCGTCAAGATGCTCACCACGCTCGAGCGCCCCGACACGGGCACCGCGACCATCGCCGGTCTCGACGTCGTCGCCGACGCGCAGGCCGTGCGGCGCTCGATCGGCGTCTCGGGCCAGTACGCCGCAGTCGACGAGAACCTGACCGGCTTCGAGAACCTCGACATGATCGGGCGGCTCTACCACCTCGGCGCGAAGGTCTCCCGCGAGCGCGCTCGCGAGCTCATCGACGTGTTCGACCTCTCCGCCGCCGGTGATCGACCGGTCAAGGGCTTCTCCGGCGGCATGCGCCGTCGCATCGACCTCGCCGGCGCCCTCGTCACGAACCCGCGCGTGCTCTTCCTCGACGAGCCCACCACGGGTCTCGACCCGCGCAGCCGGCTGGCCCTCTGGGACATCATCACCAGCCTGGTCGACGGCGGCACGACGGTGCTGCTCACCACGCAGTACCTCGAGGAGGCCGACCGCCTCGCCGACGACATCTCGGTGATCGACGGCGGCGCCGTCATCGCCGAGGGCACGTCCGATCAGCTCAAGGCCCAGGTGGGCGGTCATCGACTCGTCGTGGCGCTGGTCGACGAGACCCGATCGGCCCAGGCCGTCGAGGTCCTCCGCCGGCACGGCGACAACGAGCCGACGATCGACGCCGACGGCCGTCAGCTCGAGGTCGCCGTCACCGACGGGCCGACCGCGCTGCAACGCACCCTCGCCGACCTCGGCGCGGCCGGCATCGAGCTGCACGACGCCGGCATGCGGCGCCCCACCCTCGACGACGTCTTCCTGCAGCTGACCGGCCACCGCACCGGCGCCGACGACGACGCCGCCGGCACCGACGCCCCGAGCGAGAAGAAGGCCCGCGCATGACCACCACGACCGCGCTCGCGCAGACCCTCGAGCCCGCCACCGACACGGGTCTCTCGACCTGGGCGTCCGACGGCTGGGCCGTCACCAAGCGCAACCTGATCAAGGTGCGTCGCTCGCCCGACATGCTGATCTTCGCCGTGCTGCAGCCCATCATGTTCGTCCTGCTGTTCAGTCAGGTCTACGGCGGAGCGATCGCCGTCGAGGGCACCGACTACACGCAGTTCCTGATGGCGGGCATCTTCGCGCAGACCGTCGTGTTCGGCTCGACATTCTCGGGGGCCGCCATGGCGCAAGACCTGAAAGAGGGGATCATCGACCGGTTCCGCACCCTGCCGATGAGCCCCTCCGCCGTGTTGATCGGCCGCACCAACAGCGACCTCGCGCTCAACACGATCTCGATGGTCATCATGATGCTGACCGGTCTCGCCGTCGGGTGGCGGGTGAACGCGTCACCGGCGTCGTTCCTCGGCGGCGTCGCCCTGCTGCTGCTCTTCAGCTACTCGTTCAGCTGGGTCATGGCCCTGCTCGGCATGAGCGTGAAGACCCCCGAGACGATCAACAACGCCTCGTTCATGATCCTGTTCCCGCTCACGTTCGTCTCGAACGCGTTCGTGCCGAGCGACACGCTGCCGACGGTCCTCCGGGTCTTCGCCGAGTGGAACCCGGTCTCGTCGCTCGTGCAGGCGGCGCGCACGTCGTTCGGCAACCTCGGCGACACCCCGGTGCCCGACATCTGGACGATGCAGCACCCCTACGCGACCGTGCTGATCGGCATCACCGTGATGCTCGTGGTGTTCGTGCCCCTCTGCATCCGCAAGTTCCAGCGCATCAGCGCGAAGTGACCCGGGGCGACGCCGGAGGGCGGGTCGGTCACCGCCGGCGCCGTGCCTCCTCGCGGACCGCCTCGTCGAGCTCCGACGTCGGAACGGTCAGCACGCTGCCGATCACGAGCCGCATCAGGTCGGCGACGTGCACGGCGTCGCGTTCGTAGAGCCACTGCAGCTGCAGGCCGTCCTGGACGGCGAGCACGACCCGCGCCGCCGCGGTCGCCGTGTAGCCGGGCCGCAGCCAGCCGCGGTCGGCGGCCACCGAGAGGTACGCCGTCGTCGAGCGGATGATGCGGTCGTAATAGTCGCGGTAGTACTCGTGCGCCGGGTGCTCGCTCGAGACGGCCTCGGCCGACGCCGTGATGAACAGCGAGATGACGACCGGCACGTCGACGTTGTACTCGGCCAGCTCGACGAGCTCGTCGACCCGCATGCCGCCGTCGTCGTCGAAGTGCCGCCGCAGGCGCTCGTCACGCCGACGCAGCACCGCCATCAGCAGTTCGTCCTTCGTCGGGAAGTAGTGCATCAGCGACTGGTGCGACACCCCGCACTGCCGCGCGATCTCCCGCAGCGACGCCCCGTGGAACCCCACCTGGCCGAAGACGGGCAGCGCGGCGTCGAGGATCGCCTCGCGCTTGGCGATGCCCTTGCGGTAGCGACCCGGCTCGCGGACGTCCGCCACCGCGGGGCCGGCCGCGGGGCTGGCCGCGGGGCCGACCTCCGGGCCCGCCGCGGGATCGACCGCGGGTTCGGAACCCGGGTCGGCGGAGGGGGCGGGGGCGGAGGCGTCCATCGGGGCCAGCCTAAATCGTCGTCCGGCCGTGTGACACCGGGCGGGTGCACCCGCCCGCACCGGCATAGAGTCGAGCGATGCCCTGGTCGCTGCTGACGGTCCCCGCCTTCCGGGCCCTGTGGCTCGGTCGTCTCGTGTCGTGGACGGGCAGCGGATTCGCCCCCATCGCGATCGTCTTCGCGGCGATCGACCTGGGGGCCGGCCCCGTCGACCTCGGCCTCGTCGTGGCGGCGCGATCGGTGCCGAACATCGCGCTGCTGCTCTTCGGCGGAGCCCTCGCCGATCGACTCTCGAAGCGCCTCGTCGCCGTCGTCTCGTCGTTCGTCTCGGCCGGCTCCCTGCTGATCGCGGCCCTCCTGATGCTCACCGAGACCGAGACCCTGACCACCCTCGCCGTGATCGGGGCCGTCAACGGCGCCTCCGCCGCCTTCTTCGGACCGGCCACCGGCGCACTCGTGAGAGACACGGTGCGCGACGCACGGATCGGCGACGCGACCGTGCTCATGCGGGTCGGCACCAACGTCGGGCTCGTCGTCGGCCTCGCGGTCGGCGGTGCCGTGGTCGCCACCCTCGGCTCGGGTCTCGCCCTGGCGCTCGGCGGTGCGGTCTTCGCGGTGGCGGGCGTCGTGTTCGTGGGGCTGCCGGCCGACTCGGCCCGCGCCTCCGGGGGGACGACCGTCCTGGCCGATCTCGGCAGCGGACTCGGGTTCGTCTGGCGCACCCGGTGGCTCGGCGCCGCCGCGGCGCTCGCGTTCGTGTTCCAGTTCGCCTTCGGGGGCGGGATCCACGTTCTCGGCCCCCTGGTCGCCGACGACGCCTTCGGGCGCCTCCTCTGGGGCTTCGCCGGCGCCGTGCAGACCCTCGGGCTGATCGTCGGAGCGTTCTGGGCCGGCTCGCTGCGCGGCCGGGTGCGACTGTGGGCCGCCTGCCTCGGTGCGGCGGCGCTCGCGATCCCGCTGGTGCTGCTCGCCTTGACGGTGACCACCGACCCGGTCGCCTTCGACCCGCTGCACTGGTTCTTCTGGATCAGCGTCGGGCTCTTCGTCGCGAGCATCGGACTCGAGGTGTTCACCGTGCCGCTCGACATCGCGGTGCAGCGGCAGGTGCCCGGTCTCTACCGCGGGCGGGTGATCTCGGCCGTCACGGTCGCGTCGCTGGCGGGGATGCCGGTCGGCGAGATCGCGGTCGGTCCGCTCGCCGAGCTGGTCGGCACGTCGACCGCGCTGATCGCCCTGGCCGTGCTGGTCGTCACCGTCGCGACGGCCGTGGCGGTGCACCCCCGCGTGCACCGCGTCGACGCCCCGGAGGCGCGGGTCGCCTGACCGCGCACCCCCGGGAGGCGCGGGTCAGCTGTAGTCGCCGCGCTCGATGGCCTCGGCGTACTTGCGCACGTCCGGGCCGGGCTCGTAGTCGATGAAGCGGTCCTTGACCGCGTCGTTGATCGCCTTGTACGACTCCTCCCACGACTCGCCCGAGTGAGCGGCCGCGGCATCGCGGACGGCCTCCTGCAGGACGCGGTCGGAGTCGGTCAGGATCTTGTCGCGCGCTTCGTCGTTCCAGCGCACATCGGTCAGGTCGGCCATGCTGTCTCCTTGGGTCGAGGGTGTCGCGGGTGCAGGGTGGGGCTACTTCTTCTTACTCAGGGCGGACTCCTTGTGGGCCGCCTTCGAGCCGCTCTTGTCGCTCTCGACGACGAAGTAGGGCTCGTCGTCGGAGGCCTTGAACTTCTGCCCGTCGAGCTGGAACTCCTCGACGCGCTTCTCCACGACCGTGCCGTGGGTCTCGCCCTGCGGGGTGTTCCAGGTGACGTGGTCTCCCTTGCTGAACGTCATCGCGCCTCCTTCGTCTGCGCCGGCCGCCGTCGGCCGGTCGTCGATGCGATCGTGGCGTGGACGCTACGCCGCGGCGGCCCGCAGGCCGCTCAGCCCGGAGGGGTAGGGGTTCCGGGGGCGGTCCTGTACCCCACGCGTGTACCCCTCGTCGCGTCCGGACGGTGCGAGGCGGGGGCGTCGGGGCGGCTGCGGCTCAGCCGCCGCGTCGGGGGCTGCGGCTCAGCGGCTGCGGCTCGACGGCTCCGGCCCAGCGACCGAGGCTCAGCGGCCGCGTCGGGGGCGGCTGCGCCCGGTGCCGCGCTGCGGTCCGCGGCCCTGCGGCGGCGTCCGCTTCGGCTTGGCGCCGCGAGGGTCGGCAGCCGACCCCTTCTTGGCCGGGGCCGCCTGCTCGGGCTCGTCGCGCCTCCTCGACCGGCTGCTGCGCGCGGTGCGCCCGCGGACGACGCCGATGAAGTCGTCGGTGTCGTCGTCGCTGCGGTCGACGAGCCAGACCAGCGCGACGACGGTGGGCTCGAGATTCGAGACGAAGCGGTAGGTCAGGCCGCTGCGCGAGTACAGCCGTGCGATCGACTGCGGCACGACCGCGACGCCGGCGCCGGTCGCCGCGACGTCGACGGCCTGGGCGTCGGTCAGCGTCGGATCGAGGTCGTGACGGGTCTCGCCCTCGAGGTCGGCGGCGGTCAGCTCGTGCTCGATGCCGAGCGTGGCCAGCGGGTGGTCTTTCGAGACGACGGCCACCGCGCGCTCGTCGTAGAGACGGATGACCGAGTGGTCGTCGTCGGTGGCGAGGGGCAGCCGCGCGAGCAGCATGTCGACGGCGGCGTCGCCGTGCAGGGCGTCGAGGGCGCTCGAGGCGTCGATCTCGACGACGTCGAGGGGCAGGTCGGCCCGGCGCTCCTCCCACAGGCGCGACCACTTCGACAGCGTGACGCCGGGGACGAACCCGATGCGGAAGGAGGCGCGGGTCGGCTCGGTCGTCATCGCCCCAGGGTACCGGGGTGCGCGCTCGTGCCGACCCGCGCCTCCCGGTACCCTTGCGGCATGACTCAGAAGACCCCGCAGACGCTCAAGCCCTTCACTGCCGCGAAGAAGCTCGGGGTGCACCTGCCGGCCACGCCCGAGTCGTTCCAGAACACGCCCGTCACCCGCGAGGAGTTCGCCGAGCTCACCGCGAACCCGCCCGAGTGGCTTGCCGAGCTGCGCCGCACCGGCCCGCACCCCCGCCCCGTCGTCGCGCAGAAGCTCGGCGTCACGATCTCGGGTCTCGCGCGCGCCGGCGTCGACGACGCGCTCACCACCGACGAGATCCACGACCTGCTGAAGGAGATGCCCGCCTGGCTGGTCACCGAGCGCGCGAACCTGGCCGAGGTGCGCGAGGAGGAGCAGCGCGTGAAAGACCGCGACGCCGGTCGCGCGCTGCTCCGCGCCGAGCGCGAGCGGGCCGAGGGCACCGACCAGGCCTGACCTCGACGGGCCGCGGCCCCCGCGACCCGCGTAGTTTCTGACGCATGTCTTTCAACGACGATGCGCGCATCGACAGCAGCAAGGTCCGACGGCGCGGCCGGGGTCGCACCACCGGCATCGCGGCCGGCGGGACGGGCGTCGTGGCGATCATCGTCGTCGCCCTGATCAACCAGTTCACCGGGGTGAACCTCAGCGGGCTGCTCGACGGCACGTCGACCGGCTCGGGTTCGCCCGATCAGATCGCGGCGGCTCCGCTCGAGGGCTGCGAGACGGGCGCCGACGCCAACGCGAGCATCGACTGCCGCATGGCCGGCGCGGCGGACTCGCTCGACACGTACTGGTCGACGGAGGCCGCGCAGCTCGGTGTCGGCGAGTACGTCACGCCCGACTTCTTCCTGTTCACGGCGGCCGTCGACACCGGCTGCGGCAGCGCGACGAGCGCCACCGGCCCGTTCTACTGCCCGCCCGACCAGGCGCTCTACGTCGACACCGACTTCTTCGACCAGCTGCGCGAGCAGTACGGGGCGAGCGCCGGTCCGCTCGCGCAGATGTACGTCGTCGGGCACGAGTGGGGCCACCACATCCAGCAGCTGACCGGCGCCTTCGACCGCGCCGACCGCAGTGCGACGGGGCCCGGCTCGGACACCATCCGCCTCGAGGTGCAGGCCGACTGCTACGCGGGGGCCTGGGTCGGTGCGGCGACGACGGTCGCGGACGACGCCGGCACGACGTTCCTCGAACCGGTGACCGACGCGCAGATCGCCGACGCGCTCGACGCCGCGGCGGCGGTGGGCGACGACCGCATCCAGGAGGCGTCGGGCGGCCGCGTCGACTCCGACACCTGGACCCACGGCTCGGCCGAACAGCGCCAGAGGTGGTTCGACACGGGTCGCGCCGGCGGCGCGGGGGCCTGCGACACGTTCGCCGTGCCGACCGAGCGGCTCTAGCGGGACCCGTCGGAGTGGTGAGCGGACCCGGCAGCCCGCACCGCGCCTCCTCGGAGTGGTGAGCCCCGCCCCGTCGGAGTGGTGAGCCGACCCGGCGGCCCGCACCGCGCCTCCTCGGCTGCTCGCCTGACGACCTCGACGGCCCGACGACCTCGGACGGGGGCGTGCGCACCGCCGCGAGGAGGCGCACAATCAGGCAACGCCACAAGGAGGTCGGTCATGAGTCGCACCGGAAGAGCCGTCGAGTTCGAACGCTACGGAGACGTCGACGAGCTGCACTTCGTCACCCAGGAGCTGCCCGTCCCCGCCGACGACGAGGTCGTCGTCGAGGTCGTCTGCGCCGGCCTGAACCACATCGAGAACTTCATCCGCAAGGGCGACTTCATCGACCGGCTGCCGCTCGAGTTCCCGGCCCGTCAGGGGTCGTGCTTCGCCGGCATCATCAAGAAGCGCGGGTCGGCCGTTCGCGACTTCGCGGTCGGGGCCGAGGTGATCGGTCACGCGATCGAAGGCGGAGCGCACGCCACCTACGTGACCGTCCCCGCCTCGTCGATCGTGAAGAAGCCGTCGAACGTCGGGTGGGAGGTCGCCGGCGGGCTCTATCTCGCCGGGGTGACGGCGTACGACGTGGTCCGCTCGCTGCACCTCGGGCCGGGCGACATCGTGGTCATCACCGCGGCGGCCGGCGGGGTGGGTCACATCGAGTGCCAGCTCGCCCTCGCGGCGGGGGCGAAGGTGATCGGCACCTGCAGCCCGCCGAACCACGACTACCTGCGCTCGATCGGCGTCACGCCCATCACGTACGGCGAGGGTCTGCAGCAGCGCATCGAGGAGGCCGCGAAGCGCCCCATCACCGCGTTCATCGACAACTTCGGCGGCGACAACCCCGAGCTGGCGACGAGCCTCGGAGTGAAGGAGGCGCGGTTCAGCTCGAGCGAGCACCGTCTCGACCTCGAGATGCACTACATCCGGCCCGAGCGAGACGACACCGAGCCCGCCATGGTGCTCGCCGCCCTCGCGAAGCTGATCGCCGAGAACAAGGTGCGGGTGCTCATCTCGGGCTTCTACCCGTTCGACTACATCACGCAGGCGTTCGACGATCTCGCCGAGCATCACTCGCGGGGCAAGGTCGTCGTCGGCATGCAGCCCGTCGAGACCGGCGTGCGCTCGCACTGGTACCTGTCGGGCAAGGCGCGCAGCACGCACGAGGCCAGCGCCTGACGCGGGCCGCGCCGGTGCGCCGGTGTGCGCGCAGCGCGCCGCGCCCCGCGCCCCGCGCCCCATCGAAGTGACGCAACAAGGCCCCCGCGTACGCCGCAACGCCCCCTTCGCGTCACATCGATTTCCGAGGGGGTGCGGCTCACCCAACGCTGCAGCGCGCACCGCATCCAAGTGACGCATCGGGGGCCCTCCGCGCACCGCAAGCGCCCCTTCGAGTCACATCGATCGCCGAGGAGGCGCGGAACGGAGCAGCGCGCGGCACCGCACCGCACCGCACCGCACCGCACCGCACCGCACCGAGGTGACGCATAAGGGGTCCTCCCGGCACCGAGAGGCCCCCTTCGGGTCACATCGATCGCCGCGGAGGCGCGGCTCGCGGAACGCAGCAGCGCGCGCCGCACGCGCCGCATCGAGGTGACGCATCCGGGGCCCTACGGCCGCCGCAAGCGCCCCTTCGCGTCACATCGATCGCCGAGGAGGCGCGGGTCGCGTCAGAGGCCCGGCGCGCGGAGCAGCGCCCCGGGCGAGCGCACCGTGGCGGCGGCGATGTCCATCGCGCGTCCGAGCGCGTCGGCCCAGTCCACCGACCCCGGTTCGCGCCGCGCGGAGAGCAGCGACGAGACGATCGCGGCGAAGGTCGCGTCACCCGCGCCCATCGTGTCGACGACCTCGCCGTCAGCGGCAGAGATGCCGCGCCGCAGCTCCGCCCCGCCGGCCAGCAGCAGGCTCGCCCCGTCGGACCCGCGCGTCGCGAGCACTCCCCCGGCACCGGCGGTGAGCAGCGCCTCCTGCCAGTCCGACAGCGGGCCGCCGGTGACGAGCTCCGCGTCGTCGTCGCCGATCTTGACGAGGAGGCACGTCGCGGCCACGCGGGCGAATCCGGCTCCGAACGCGGCGACCTGGGCGTCGCCGCCCGGCAGGAACCCGGGCCGGGGGTTGGGGTCGACCACCAGGCGGCGGGGCGAGTCGCCGGCGACCGCGAGCAGGCGGTCGGTGAGAGCCACGTCGTCGAACGGGTACGAGCTGACGGCGATCAGCGGGGCCGCGTCGAGGGCGGCGAGCTGCTCGGCAGAGAAGTCGAGGCCGCGGGCGACGGCGGCGTCGGTGAACACGTACGACGGCTCGCCGTCGACCCGCAGCGACACGGCCCGACCGGTGCCGAGCGGGTTGACCGTCTCGAGCAGGTCGACCCCGTGCTCGGCGAGGAAGCTCCGGATCGAGCGCCCGTCGGCATCGTCGCCGATGGACGCCAGCAGCGTGGTCGGCACCCCGAGGCGACTGAGACCGACGGCGACGTTGAGACCGGCGCCGCCGACGTGATCGCTCGAGCCCGTCTCGGTGCGCAGCTCGTCGATGAGCGCGTCGCCGATGACGACGACCCTGGCGCCGCGCGGGCGTCCCTCGCTGGTGGTCATGAGGCGCCTCTCGATAGCGGTCCGTCGGGTGCCTCGGCGTCGGGGTCACGAGGCGACACGTCACCCTAGACCGGGCCCGGCCGATGTCGCACCCCGCCGCTACGCTGACGACGTGAGCGAATACGCACTGGCCGTCGACGTCGGCGGCACCAAGGTCGAGGCGGCGCTCGTCGCCGCAGACGGAACCCTCCTCGACGGCAGCCGCGAGCGGCGTCCGACGGGTGCGACATCGACGTCCGACGAGCTGGCCGAGGCCGTCCGCACGGTCGTGGCCCACGCCCTGGCGTCCCTGCCGGGCGACGACGTCCTCGTCGGTGCGGGCATCGGCAGCGCGGGCCCGGTCGATCTCATCGCCGGCACGGTCTCGCCGATCAACCTGCCCGCCTGGCGCGGCTTCCCCCTGCGCGAGCTGGTCGCCTCGCTGGCCGCGGCCACGCTGCCCGACTCGGCCCCGGTCACCCTCCGACTCGACGGCGTCAGCCTCGCCCTCGCCGAGCACTGGGTCGGTGCCACGCAGGGTGTCGACAATGCGCTCGCCATCACCGTCTCCACCGGTGTCGGCGGCGGGCTGATCGTCAACGGCCGTCTCCTGTCCGGAGGCACGGGCAACGCCGGTCACATCGGCCAGATCCAGATCGCCGACCGGCCCGAGGGCGAGAGCGCCTGGGCCGCCACGCTCGAGGTCATCGCATCGGGTCCGAACGTCGTCGCGTGGGCGCAGGCGCAGGGCTGGCAGGGCGAGCGCGGCGAAGACCTGGCCGCCGGCTACGTCGCCGGCGACGAGATCGCGGTCGCCGCCGTCCGCCGATCGGCCAACGCCGTCGGCGAGGCCATCTCGTCGGTCACGACCCTGCTCGACCTCGACGTCGCCGCGATCGGCGGGGGCTTCTCCCGCGTCAGCGACGACTACCTCGACCTGGTGCGCCAGAGCGTCGATGCGGCCCCGGTCAACGACTACGCCCGGCGCGTCCGCGTCGTGCGCTCCGGTCTGAGCGACGAGAGTCCGCTCGTCGGGGCCGCCGCCCTCGTCTGGCAGGCCGACCTGCTCGGCTGACCCGCGCCTCCTCGGCCCGCGCCTCCTCGACCCGCGCCTCCTCGACCCGCGCCTCCTCGACCCCCGATTCTTCGGCCCCCGCCTCCTCGCGAACGCCCCCGATCTGAGAACGGTTCCCGACACGAGCAAGCCCCAGGGAGGCGCGCCTAGGCTCGTATCGTCCCCCACAGCGTCGTCGGAGATCAGCGCGCCCACAGACGCGCGAGTCACTCGCAACCCCGGAGGTAACCCATGACCACCACAGTCCCCGTTCTGCTGACGCCGTCCGCCGGCGCCCCCTTCGAGCACTCGACCGTCGAGCTCCGCGACGTCGGTCCGAACGACGTCCAGATCGACATCGCGTTCGCCGGCATCTGCCACAGCGACATCCACCAGGCCCGCGAAGAGTGGGGCAAGGCGATCTTCCCGATGGTGCCCGGCCACGAGATCGCCGGCATCGTCACCGAGGTCGGCAGCGACGTCACCAAGCACAAGGTCGGCGACCGCGTCGGCATCGGCTGCTTCGTCGACAGCTGCCGCGAGTGCGAGAACTGCCTGGCCGGCGAGCAGCAGTTCTGCGTCAAGGGCAACGTCGCGACCTACAACGGCCGTCAGTACTCGGGCGAGCCCACCTACGGCGGGTACGCCAAGCAGATCGTCGCCGACGAGAACTACGTGCTGTCGATCCCCGAGGGCATCGCGCTCGACGAGGCCGCTCCGCTGCTCTGCGCCGGCATCACCACCTACTCGCCGCTGAAGCACTGGGGCGCGGGCCCCGGCAAGAAGGTCGCGGTCGTCGGCATGGGCGGTCTCGGTCACATGGCCGTCAAGATCGCGCACGCCATGGGCGCCGAGGTCACCGTCATCAGCCAGACGCTGTCGAAGCAGGAGGACGGCCTGAAGCTCGGCGCCGACCACTACTACGCGTCGAGCGACCCCGAGACCTTCGGCAAGCTCAAGAACTCGTTCGACCTGATCATCAACACGATCTCGGCCGACATGGACATCGACGCCTACGCCCGCACCCTGCGTCTCAACGGCACCATGGTGTTCGTCGGTCTGCCCGAGAACCCGCAGTCGTTCCGTGCCGGGTCGCTGATCGGCGGCCGTCGCAGCCTCGCGGGTTCGAACATCGGCGGCATCCCCGAGACTCAGGAGATGCTCGACTTCTGCGCCGAGCACCGCATCGGCGCCGAGATCGAGACGATCGGGGCCGACGAGGTCGACGACGCCTACGAGCGCGTCGTCGCCAGCAAGGTCCGCTACCGCTTCGTGATCGACACGGCCACGATCTAGCACCTGCTCCGACGAAGGCCCCCTCCGCGTGCTGCGGAGGGGGCCTTCGTGGTGTGCGGCCTCCGCCGTCGAGGGTCGACGAGGCGCGGGCCGAGGAGGCGCGGGCCGAGGAGGCGCGGGCCGAGGAGGCGCGGGTCGGGGCCGAGGAGGCGCGGGTCGGGTCGCGCGCGACCCCGGGCGAGTCCGGCGGAAGCGGGCGTCCGTGCCGCACCGCGACCACGACGCGCGCCCGAACACGGTCCAGTCCGGCGCAACCGGGCCTCCGCCGCCGCCCGCCCGCGCCGAACTCGCCCGCTCCGGCGCAGATGCCAGCACCGGCACCGGCGCCTGAGCTACCGGGGCTCGGCGGAGGGCGTGTTGAACCGGCGGAGCCAGCCGGCGAACTCGCCGAGCTCGTCGTCCGTCCAGCCCTCGACGTGGCTGCGGAACACGGCGCGGTTCTCGTGCCGCACCTCGAGCATGCGGGCGTCGGCCCGCTCGGTGCTGCGGAGCATCGACACGCGGCCGTCGCTCGCGTCCGCCACGACGTCGACGAACCCGGCGTCGCGCAGCAGCGCGACCTGGCGGCTGACGGCGCTCTTGTCCATCGCCATCGCCTTGACGATGTCGCCCGCGGTGCACGGCTGGTGCTTCATGACGTAGCGCAGCACGTAGAACGCCGTCGGCGGCACGTCGGGGTCGAACCGCGAGGCCGCGGCTGCGATGGTGCGCTTGGCCTCGACCATCATCGAGCCGATCTCGTCGACCACACCCGCCATCAGCCCCTCGCGACCCTCGTCGTCCGGGCTCGGGAGGCGCGGTGCGCTCGGCACCGCGCCCGCCCGCGTCGCGTCATCGGTCCGCTGCGACATCCTTCTCCTCGACCAGGGACGAGAACACCGGGCTCTCGGCCAGCTCGTCGTCGGACACCGGGTGACCCGCCACCTCGGCGGCACCCGTCGCGATGATCGTATCGATCGTCCCGGTGCGCGTCGTCGTGTGGGCGTGGTGACGCCCCGCGGCCTCGGCCTCGGCCCCTGCCACGGCGTCGGACCCGGCCCTGTTCCCAGCCCCGGCCCCGGCATCGGTCGTGGCGCCGGTCCCGGTCATGACTCCGGCGTCGACCGGGGAGGTCGGAGCACCGGCGGTCGCCGGCCCGCTCGACACCGCAGGCGCCAGACCGGCCGTGGCCGCCGCACCCTTGACCGCAGGCGACGCGTCGTTCCCGTCGACCGGAGCCGCGCCTCCTTCGTCGTCGGACGAGGCCGCTGCGGCGCGCTGGATGCCGCTCTTCGTGCCGAGCTCGACGTTCGGCAGCAGGCAGACGAACACGATCGTGATGATCGCGAGCGGTGCGGCGATCAGGAACACGTCGGCGACGCCCTGCCCGTAGGCGGACTCGACGATCGTGCGGATCGGGCCGGGCAGCGTGCTCAGGTCGGGGATGCTCGAGGCCGAGCCGCCGCCGAGGGCGCTGGGGTCGACGCCGGCGCTGGTCAGGTCGTCGGTGATGTAGCCCGAGACCTTGGTGCCGAGCACGGCGCCCATGACCGAGACGCCGATCGTGCCGCCGAGGCTGCGGAAGAACGCGACGCTCGACGAGGCTGCCCCGACGACGCTCACGTCGACCGAGTTCTGCACGACGAGCACGAGGTTCTGCATCACCATGCCGATGCCGAGACCCATCATCGCCATGAAGACCGAGACGACGAAGAAGTTCGTGTCGTACTCGATGGTCGACATGAGGAACAGACCGGCGGCCAGCAGCACCGACCCCACGATCATGTAGGGCTTCCACTTGCCGTACTTCGAGATGAGCGCACCGGCGACCATCGACGAGATGAGCAGGCCGAGCACCATCGGCAGGGTCAGGATGCCCGCCATGGTCGGCGACTGACCGCGCGCCAGCTGCATGTACTGACCGAGGAACACGCTGGTGCCGAACATCGCGACGCCGACGCTGAGCGAGGCGATGACCGCGAACGTGAAGGTGCGGTTCTTGAAGAGCGTGAGCGGGATGATCGGCTCCTTGGTGCGGAACTCGACGATCACGGCGAGCACGAGCAGCACGGCGGCGCCGACGCCCATCAGCCAGCTGGCGGTCGAGTTCCACTCGAACTGCTTGCCGCCGAGCGACACCCAGACGAGCAGCAGCGAGACGCCGCCGGCGATCAGCCCGGCGCCCCAGTAGTCGACGACGACGGCCTTCTTCGGCTTGGCGGGCAGGTGCAGCGTCTTCTGGATGACGATCAGGGCCGCGATGCCGACGGGCACGCCGACGAAGAAGTTCCAGCGCCAGCCGATGCTGTCGGTCAGCACGCCGCCGAGCAGCGGGCCGCCGATGGTGCCGACGCTCATGACGGCGCCGAGGTAGCCCATGTAGCGGCCGCGCTCACGCGGGCTGATGATGTCGCTCATGACGACCTGCACCAGGGCGGTGAGGCCACCGGCGCCGAGACCCTGGAACACACGGAACGTGATCAGCGTCGCGGTGTTCTGCGAGAAGCCGGCCGCGACCGAGGCGAGCACGAACAGCACCAGGGCGACCTGCAGCAGCACCTTGCGGTTCGTGAGGTCCGAGAACTTGCCCCAGAGCGGGGTGCTCACGGTGGTCGCCAGCAGGGTCGCGGTGATGACCCAGGTGTACGAGGTCTGGCTGCCGTTCAGGTCGCTGACGATGCGCGGCAGCGAGGTCGACACGACGGTCGACGACAGGATCGCGACGAGCATGCCCATCAGCAGACCCGAGAGGGCCGTGAGGACTTCGCGGTGGCTCATGCCGGGCGCTTCGCCCGGTTCGTGCGGTGCCGCGGGCTTCGTGCCCGCGGCGGTCGTGGTCTGCGACAAGGTGCGCTCCGGTGATTCGAGATGGTGGGGACCCGACGCCGATGGCTGGTCCGTTGGTTGCAGAATGTCAACCATACTCGGTGGTTGACGATTCGCAACCATCTATCTGCAGAATCTGCACTTTTTTTCGGCGCGCACACGGGGGCAGACGAAGGAGGCGCGGTGCGAGTCGAACTCGCACCGCGCCTCCTCGGATCGGAAAGGTCGCCAGAGCGCTAGCGGACCTCTTCGCGTCTCTTCTGGCGGAACATCTCGGCGGGTTCGTGCTCGCCGTTCCAGACCTGGGTGATGCCCCAGGCGACGGCCATCAGCGGCACGGCGATGACCGCGCCGACGACGCCGCCGAGGATGGTGCCGGCGGTCAGGGCGACCAGGATGACGAGACCGTGCAGCTGCAGCGTGCGACCCATCAGCACCGGCTGGAGGAAGTTGCCCTCGAGCTGGTTGACGACGACCACGACGACCACGACCCAGATCGCGGCCGGAACGCCGTTGGCGACGAGGGCCACGAGCGCGGCGAGGATGCCGGCCGCCGTGGCCCCGACGAGCGGGATGAACGCGGTGAGGAAGACGACGACCGCCAGGGGCAGCGCCAGGGGCACGCCGATGATCCAGAGGCCGACGCCGATGCCGATCGCGTCAACGGCCGCGACGGTCGCCGTGCCCCGCACGTAGCCGCCGAGGGTCGACACCGTCTTGTCGCCGATGCGACGCGCACGGGCGTACTGCTCGCCGCGGAACGGGCGGAGCATGAACTCCCAGATGGCCGGGCCGTCTTTGAGGAAGAAGAACAGCACGACGATCATCAGCACGAGACCGGTCAGGAAGCTGCCGACGGCCGATGCGCCGGCGAGGGCGCCCGAGCCGAACTGCGCGCTGGTGACGAAGTCGGTGACCGCGTCGATGCCGCCCTGGATCTGGTCGTCCGTGATCGAGAAGGGCAGGGTCGTGATCCAGTTCTGAAGCTGCTCTATGCCCTGCGTCGCCGACTCGACGAGCGAGGCGGCCTGATTCTCGACGGCCCAGACGATCAGCCAGGCGATGAGGCCGAGGATGATGACGACGGCGAAGAGGCAGATGAGGGTCGCCAGCACCGAGGGCACTCGGTGCTTCCGGAGGAACGACACCACCGGCAGCATCGCCGAGGCGAAGATGAGCGCGAGCAGCACCGGCAGGGTCACCAGGCTGAGGCTGAGGAACACGTAGATGAGGGCGGCGGCCACGATGACCACGGCGATGATCTGCACGGCGCGCGTCGCGAGCGCGCCGAAGGCGTCCGCCCAGAGCGAGTGACGCACGGCGGCGTCCTGCCGGGCCACCTCGGTGGCTTGGCTGCGGAAGAGTCCCACGATGTCGTCCTCGTTTCTGGTGGTGCGCTGCGGTCAGGCTGACGAGCCGACAGAGCAAGCCAACCCTGAAACGACGATAACGGGCCGCATCGCCCCGCGCGCCCCTAGCGTGGGGGGATGCCGACCTCCGTGCTCGTCGTGTCCGACACCCATGTGCCGCAGAAGGCCAGGGCCATGCCGTCCGCCGTCTGGGCCGCCGTCGATCGCGCCGACGTCGTGGTGCACGCCGGAGACTGGACCGGCCTGCCGCTGCTCGACGAGTTCGAGACCCGCGCGCGCCTCCTGATCGGGGTCCGCGGCAACAACGACGGCCCCGAGTTCGACGACAGGCTTCCCGAGGTGGTGCGGACCACCGTCGACGGCATCCGCCTCGCGGTCGTCCACGAGACCGGAGCCAAGGAGGCGCGCGAGAGCCGGATGGACCGCCTCTTCCCCGAGACCGACCTCCTGCTCTTCGGCCACAGCCACATCCCATGGGACACGACGACCCCGGCGGGCCTCCGCCTGCTGAACCCGGGGTCGCCCACGGACCGGCGCCGCCAGCCGCACGCCACCTACCTGACGCTCACCCTCGACGCCGGCGCGGTGCGCGACGTCGTGCTGCACGAGCTGCCGGTCAAGCGGCCCGGGGTGCTCCCCCACCCGCGCAGGACGACCTGAGCCGCGGCACCGGCCGCGATCAGCCTGCGGGGGTCGCTGCGGGCGTCGCCGCGGGCGTCTCGCTCTCGGCCGGCTCGGCGGGCGCGCCCGACTCGGTCGGCGTCGGCGTCGGGGTGGCGGTGCTGCTGTCGGCGTAGCTGTTGCCGGCGGCCGTCACGACGAAGTTGCGGAACTCCTCGTTGGTGAACGGCGTGCTCGCCTCGTACTGCTGACCGTTGACCAGCACCAGCGGGGTGCCGGGCAGGGCGTCGACGGTGCTGTTCGGGATCGGGCCGTCGACGGCGCGCTCGGTCGCGTTGGTGACCCACGACGCGAACTCCTCGTCGTCGATGCAGGTCGTGATGCGCGCCGGGTCGACGACGCCCTCGATGCCCGTCGCGATGTCCGACAGCGTCGCGTCGTCGAGACCGCGGGTGCCCTCCTCCGGCTGCTGGTCGAACAGGGCGGTGTTGAAGTCGAAGAACGAGTTCGGCGAGTAGTTCGCCACGCAGGCGGCCGCGTTGGCCGCGCGGTTCGAGTACCGGGTGCCCACCGACGAGTTCGTCAGGATCGCCACCGGGTGGTACTCGACGGTGGCCGCGCCCGAGTCGACGAGGCCGGCGATGTAGTCGTTGTTGGCCTCCTCGAACTGACCGCAGATCGGGCAGAGGTAGTCGAGGTAGACGACGATGTCGACCGTGTCGCTCGCGGCCGTCGTCTCGGAGGGCACCGGGTCGTCGTCGGCGGCGAGCGCCGGGGTGGTCTCGGCGACGAAGTCCTGGCCGATGCGGATGCCGTCGCTGGCCATGTTGGCGGGGCCGGGGCCGGCGGGCTTGATGCTGTTCGTGATGACGACGACGACGATCACGACGACGGCCACGAGCGCGAGCGCGATGCCGCCCTGCAGCAGCAGTCGACCGGTCTTCTGACGACGCTTCTGCTTCTTGCGGGCGAGCTGAGCCTTCTGCCGCGCGGCGGCGCGACGCTGGTTCTTGGTGAGGATCTTGTCGTCCGGGGTGTTGTCAGTCATGGAACGGGTCTCTCCGATGCGCCACGGGGTGTCGCCGTCGCGTCGTAGGGGGCGTGGGGAGGGTCTGCGAGTGCAGCGCCCTGTCGGGGGTGCCGGCCGCACCGGACGACTGTCCGGAAGACCGTGTCGAAAACGATACCGTCCCCGCCCCGGACACCGCATGAGACCGTCTCGGTTCGGTGCCATACTGTCGGGTGGTGGTCATCGCGGACCTCTTGGTCTGATCACCATCCATTCACAACGGATCGTCCGGCACGTACCTGCCGGTGAAGGAGAAACATCATGGCGTCAGTCACGTTCAGCAAGGCAACCCGTCTGTACCCCGGTTCGACCCGCCCCGCGGTCGACAGCATCGACCTCGAGGTCGCCGACGGCGAGTTCCTCGTGCTGGTCGGGCCCTCCGGCTGCGGCAAGTCGACCACCCTCCGCATGCTCGCCGGTCTCGAAGAGGTCAACAGCGGCGACATCTTCATCGGCGACCGCAACGTCACCGACGTGCCGCCGAAGGACCGCGACATCGCCATGGTCTTCCAGAACTACGCGCTGTACCCGCACATGACGGTCGCCGAGAACATGGGCTTCGCGCTCAAGATCGCCGGCGTCGGCAAGGAGGAGCGCGCGACCCGCGTCCTCGAGGCCGCCAAGCTGCTCGACCTCGAGCCCTACCTGGCCCGCAAGCCCAAGGCCCTCTCGGGTGGTCAGCGTCAGCGCGTCGCCATGGGCCGCGCCATCGTGCGTCAGCCCCAGGTGTTCCTGATGGACGAGCCGCTCTCGAACCTCGACGCCAAGCTGCGCGTGCAGACCCGCACCCAGATCGCCTCGCTGCAGCGTCGACTCGGCGTCACCACCGTCTACGTCACGCACGACCAGACCGAGGCGCTCACCATGGGCGACCGCATCGCGGTCCTGAAGGACGGCGTCCTGCAGCAGGTCGGCAGCCCCCGCGACCTCTACGAGAAGCCGCAGAACGTGTTCGTCGCCGGCTTCATCGGCTCACCGGCCATGAACCTGCTGCCCGCCGACGTCGTCGACGGCGGCATCCAGTTCGGCACCGCCGTCACCGCGGTCGACCGCGACACCGTCGGCCAGGCCAACGGCAAGAGCGTCACCGTCGGCGTCCGCCCCGAAGACGTCGTCGTCAACACCACCGGCGAGGGCCTCGCGGTCACGGTCGACGTCGTCGAAGAGCTCGGTGCCGACGGCTACCTCTACGGTCACACCGAGGTCGGCGGTCAGCGCGTCGACATCGTCGTGCGCGTCGACGGTCGCAACCACCCCAAGCTGGGCGAGACGATCCACATCACGCCGCAGGCGCACCACGTGCACGTCTTCGACACCGAGAGCGGCGAGCGCCTCGGCGACAAGGCCGTCATCAGCGCGTAGCAGCACACCTCATCGGCCCGACGGGTCACCTGGGCGCCAGCCCGGTGACTCGTCGGGCCGATCCCGTACCTCCCGTCAGACACCCCCGAGACGCACCCGAGAGACACAGAGACCACGAGACGATGCCCGACTCCCTCAACATCACCTCCGCCACGGTCGACCCGGCCCTGCTCGACCTCCCCTGGGATCTCCCCCTCGGGGCCTGGCCCGACGACGCCATCGCGACGCTGCCGAAGGGCATCTCGCGGCACCTGGTGCGCTTCGCCCACCTCAGCGGCTACGTCATCGCCATCAAAGAGACCTCGGGCGAGATGGCCCGGGGCGAGTACGAGATGCTGCGGACCCTGCAGCGCATGGACATCCCCTGCGTCGACCCGCTCGCCGTCATCACGAACCGGCACGACGAAGACGGCTCGCCGCTCGACCCGGTGCTCGTGACGCGGCACCTGAAGTTCTCGCTGCCCTACCGGGCGCTCTACTCGCAGACCCTCCGACCCGACACGGCCAAGCGACTGGTCGACGCGCTCGCCCTGCTGCTGGTGCGCCTCCACATCATCGGCTTCTACTGGGGCGACGTGTCGCTCTCGAACACCCTGTTCCGTCGCGACGCGGGCGCCTTCGCGGCGTATCTGGTCGACGCCGAGACGGGCAAGCTCTACCCCGGCGGTCTGTCGAACGGTCAGCGCGAGAACGACCTCGAGGTGGCCCGCGTCAACATCGCCGGCGAGCTGCTCGACCTCGAGGCGGGCGGGCGACTCGACGACAACCTCGACGCCGTCGACGTCAGCAACGGCATCGTCGCCAAGTACCGCAGCCTCTGGACGGAGCTCACCGGCAGCGAGACCTTCTCGAGCTCCGAGCGCTGGCGCATCAACGACCGCGTCGAGCGGTTGAACGACCTCGGCTTCGACATCGAGGAGCTCGCGATCAAGACGGCCGAGGGCGGCACCCAGGTGAAGATCCAGCCGAAGGTCGTCGACGCGGGTCACCACTCGCGGCGCCTGCTGCGTCTCACCGGTCTCGACGTCGAAGAGAACCAGGCCCGACGCCTGCTGAACGACCTCGACGCCTACCGGCTCCGCACGGGCAACAACGACAACGACGAGGAGATGATCGCGCACGAGTGGGCGGCCCGCGTCTTCGAGCCCGTCGTCCGGTCGATCCCCCGCGAGCTGCGCGGGCGTCTCGAGCCGGCCGAGGTGTTCCACCAGCTGCTCGAGCACCGCTGGTACCGCTCGCAGCAGGAGAACCGCGACGTGCCGATCGCCGAGGCGCTCACCTCGTACATCAACGACGTGCTGCGGCACCGTCGTGACGAGCAGATGGTGATCGAGCCGCCGACGGAGTCGATCGCGCTGCCCGAGGCCGAATCGCTCGACGACGACGACGACTGGCGCAGCAAGGTCTGACCCGGCCGGAGAACGCAGGAGGCGCGGGCCGGGACGACCCCGATCCGCGCCTCCTGCAGGGGCTCACTTCTTGCGTTCGGCCCGCAGCTTCGAGATCTCGTAGAGCGTGACGGACGCGGCGATGCCGGCGTTGAGCGACTCGACGGCGCCGGTGATCGGCACCGACACGATCGCGTCGCAGGTCTCGGCGACGATGCGCGAGAGGCCCTTGCCCTCGCTGCCGACGACGACCACGATCGGGCGGTCGGCCAGCTCGAGACCGGGCAGCATCACGTCGCCGCCGCCGTCGAGGCCGACCACGAAGACGCCCTGCTCTTTGAACGACTTGAGCGTCTGCGTGAGGTTCGAGGCCATCGCGACGGGGATGCGCGCCGCGGCGCCGGCCGAGGTCTTCCAGGCCGAGGCCGTGAGACCGACCGAGCGACGCTGCGGGACGATGACGCCCTGACCGCCGAACGCGGCCACCGATCGGATGATCGCCCCGAGGTTGCGCGGGTCGGTGATGCCGTCGAGGGCGACGAAGAGCGGCTTCTGCTGACGCTTGATCGACGTCTCGAGCATGTCCATCGGGTGCGCGTACTCGTACGGCGGCACCTTGAGGGCGACGCCCTGGTGCACCGAGTCGGCCCCGGTCAGACGGTCGAGTTCGGGGCGCATGACCTCGAGCACCGGCAGACCACGTCGCGTGGCGAGCTGCAGGATCTCCTTCGTGCGGTCGTCCATCTCGATGCGGGCCGCGATGTACAGCGTCGACGCGGGGATGCGCGTGCGCAGCGCTTCGAGCACCGAGTTGCGACCGGTCACCATCTCGTGGTCGTCGGCCGACTTCGGGCGACGACGCTGGGCGTCGCTCGCCCCGCCGCGACCGGCGATCGGCGAACCGGCGCGCGGGCCGTTGCTGCTGCGACCGCGGGCGCTCTCGAGTCGCTCGCGGGCGATCTTCGCCTTGCCGGCGGGGTGGTACGGGCGGTCTTCGGCCGCGGGGGTGGGCTTCTTGCCCTCGAGGGCCTGACGACCCTGCCCGCCGCTGCCGACCTGCTTGCCCTTGCTGCCCTGCCGCACGGCACTGTTGCCGGGACGGCCCTTACGTGCTCCGCTGGTGTTCTTCACTGTTCCAAGCTCCAATGCGACCCGCTGGGGGTGTCTTCGATGAGGATCCCGGCACCCGAGAGGGTGCTGCGGATCTGGTCGGCCCGTGCGAAGTCGCGATCGGCCCGGGCGTGCTGGCGTTCCGCCAAGAGTACGTCGATCACGGCACCGAGCGCGCGGTGCGCCGCGCCCTCGTCGTCGTCGCGCCACTCGGGGGCGAGCGGATCGATGCCGAGCACGGCGACCATGGCGGCCACGTGCTGCCATTCGCGGGCGGCCGTGTCGAGGTCGCCGTCGTCGAGGGCCGAGTTGCCGGCGCGCACCGCGTCGTGCAGCACCGCGATCGCCTGAGGCACGTTGAGATCGTCGTCCATCGCGGCGGCGAAGTCGTCGGGGACGACCCGCGCGCCGACCGAGGCGAAGCGCGTGCCGGCGAGACGGCGCTCGGCGCGGGACAGGAAGGTCTCGACCCGGTCGAGCGCCGCATCGGCCTCCACCAGCGCACCGTCGTGGTAATCGATCGTCGACCGGTAGTGCGCGGCGCTGAGGAAGTACCGCACCACGACGGGTCGGGCCTTCTCGAGGAACTCGGCGGCGAAGATCGAGTTGCCGAGCGACTTCGACATCTTCTGACCGTCGACGTTGACCAGACCGTTGTGCAGCCAGTGCCGCGCGAACCCGTCGCCGGCCGCCGTCGACTGGGCCAGCTCGTTCTCGTGGTGCGGGAACCTCAGGTCGAGACCGCCGCCGTGGATGTCGAAGGCCGGGCCGAGGTAGCGACGCGACATGGCCGAGCACTCGATGTGCCAGCCGGGTCGGCCCTCACCCCAGGGCGACGACCAGGCGGCCGATGCGGGCTCGTCGGCCTTCGCGCCCTTCCAGAGCGCGAAGTCGCGGGGGTCGCGCTTGCCCCGCGGGTCGGCGTCGGCGGCCGACGCCATGTCAGCGACGTCCTGCCGGGTGAGCGCGCCGTAGGCGGGCCAGCTCGCCGTGTCGAAGTAGACGTCGCCCGAGGCGTCGTCCGCCGCGTAGGCGTGCCCGCGCTCGATCAGCCGCTCGACGATCCGCTGCATCTCGCTGATGCTCGCCGTCGCGCGGGGCTCGTAGGTCGGCGCGAGGATGCCGAGGGCCTGGTAGCCGGCGGTGAACTCGAGCTCGTAGCGGTAGGCGCGGGCCCACCACTGCTCGTCGGTGCCGGCGGCCAGGGCGAGGATCTTGTCGTCGATGTCGGTGACGTTGCGCACCAGCGTGACGTCGAGACCGCGGTAGGTGAACCAGCGGCGCCACAGGTCGTACACGAGGGCGGAGCGCAGGTGCCCGATGTGGGGCGACGACTGGACGGTCGGCCCGCAGACGTAGAGGCCCACCTGACCGGGGACGAGCGGTTCGAAGTCGACGAGCGCCTGGGCGCGGGAGTCGTAGAGGCGGATTGTCACGCGATCAGCCTATTGAGGTGCCGTCGACCACGGCGACCAGCGCGGTCGCGATCGCCGTGACGCCCTCGCCCCGCCCGGTGAAGCCGAGCCCGTCGGTGGTGGTCGCCGAGACGCTGACCGGTGCGCCGACGACCTCGATGAGCCGCGCCTCCATCTCGAGGCGACGGCGGGCGAGCCGCGGGCGGTTGCCGATGACCTGCACCGCCGCCGAGACGACGTCGAACCCGGCCGCGGTCAGGCGCTCGAGCGTCGCGGTGACGAAGACCTCGCCGCTCGCGCCGGCGAAGCGCGGGTCGTCGGTGCCGAACATCGAGCCGATGTCGCCGAGGCCCGCCGCCGACAGCAGGGCGTCGACCAGGGCGTGCGCGACGGCGTCGCCGTCGCTGTGCCCGGCGAGACCCGCCTCGCCCTCGAAGTGCAGCAGACCGAGGTGCAGCGGCTGGCGGTCGTCGAAGGCGTGGACGTCGACGCCCAGACCCGTGCGCAGCCGGTGCGCGTCGTCGTCGGGGCGCGAGCCACGCTCGGCGGCGGGGTTCGAACCGCGCTCGGCGGCGGCAGAGGCGGCGGCGGGGGCGGGCGCGGCTGCGGCGCGCTCGCGGGCGATCGTCTCGGCCCGGCGGAGATCCCACGGGGTGGTGATCTTGAAGGCGACGGGGTCGCCCTCGACGACGACGACCCGGTGCCCGTGCGCGGCGAAGAGCGCTGCGTCGTCGGTGTGCTCGGCGCCCGCCGTGGCGTAGGCCGCGTCGAGCTCGGCCCGGGGGAACCCCTGCGGCGTCTGCATGGCGACCAGCTCGGAGCGGTCGACGGTCTCGACGACCTCGCCGGCGGACCCGACGCGCTTGATGGTGTCGCTGACGGGCAGCCCCGGCACGACCCCGTGACCGGTCCGCTCGACCGTCGAGGCGACGAGGTCGAACTGCGCCGTCGGGGTGAACGGTCGGGCGCAGTCGTGCACGAGCACGGTCGCGACGGAGGGGGCGACGCGGGCGAGGCCGGCCGCGACCGAGGCCTGACGGCTCGCACCGCCGGAGACGACCGACGCGTAGCCCGACGCCGGCCCGGCGACGGAGTCGACCAGGGCGCGCGACTCGTCGACGAGCGCAGCCGGCACCACGACGACCACCTGCACGGGGTCGGCCGACGCGAAGATCGACTCGAGCGACCGCTCGAGGATGCTGCGGCCGGCGACCGCGACGAAGGCCTTGGGCGCCCCCTGGGCGAGACGGGTGCCGCTGCCGGCGGCGACGACGACGACTGCGCGGGCGACGTCGACGAGCAGATCGTCGACCTCGGTCACGCCGGGCTCGAACTGCATCAATCTGGCTCCATCCTGCGGCTCACAGGCTAACATGGGGGCCTACCGGTAAGGGCTCCCTTACCCTCCGGCCTGCCCCGCGGTGGCTAGGCTGTAGAGACCTTTTGCTTTGACTGGATCCTGGAGGACACCCGTGCGAGACGGATCTGTGCTGGAACTTCGATCGGCGCTCGCCCGTCGCACCGTGGCGGCCACCGCCGTCGGGGTCGGCGTCGTGCTCGTCGCCGCCGGGTGCAACTTCATCAGCCCCCAGGCGACCCTCAAGCAGTACGACGCCAGCGACGGCACGAGCCTGAACATCGGCGACGTCGCGGTGCGCAACGCGATCGCGCTGACCGAAGACGGCACCGAGGCCAGCCTCAGCATGGTCGTGCTCAACACGGGCGACGACAGCGTCGACGTCTCGTTCCAGTACGAGACCGAGGCCGGTCGCCAGACCGAGACCGTCACGGTCGAGGGCGACTCGCAGGTCAGCCGCGGCACGACCGAGGGCGACGAGCAGCTGCTCATGTCCGACCTCGACCTCACGGTCGGCTCGCTGCTCCCCGTCTACATCCAGTACGGCACCGAGACCGGCAAGACCCTCCAGGTGCCCGTGCTCAACGGCGATCTGCCCGAGTACGCGACGCTGCTCCCCTCCCCCGCCACGAGCGCCGAGCCGGGCACCGACTCGACGCCGCTCCCCGAGTCCAGCGCCAACCCCGAGGGCAACGACCGCCAGACGAACGAGGGCACGACCCAAGAGGGCGCCACGCCGAGCGCCACCACCGCTCCGTAGGCACCGCACGCACCACGAGAGGCCCGGCCCGCTGTCTGCGGGGCCGGGCCTCTCGTCGTCCGCCCCGACCCGCGCCTCCTCGGCTCCGGTCGGGATGTCGTCCGCCCCGACCCGCGCCTCCTCGGCTCCGGTCGGGGAACGAGAGGGCGAGGGCCCCGGGCAGGAGGCGCGGGTCAGGCCTCGATGCGGTACCCGAGTCCGCGCACGGTCACCAGGGCCTTCGGCTCGGACGGCACGGCCTCGATCTTCGAGCGGATGCGCTTGATGTGCACGTCGAGCGTCTTGGTGTCGCCGAAGTAGTCGGCGCCCCAGACGCGGTCGATCAGCTGACCGCGGGTGAGCACCCGTCCGGCGTTGCGCATCAGCAGCTCGAGCAGCTCGAACTCCTTCAGGGGCATGGCGATGTCGGTGCCGCGCACGGTGACGACGTGACGCTCGACGTCCATCCGGATGTCGCCGGCCTCGAGCATCGAGTCGGAGAGGTCGTCGGTGTCGACGCGGCGGCGCAGCACGGCCCGGATGCGTGCCAGCAGCTCGCGCGTCGAGTACGGCTTCGTGACGTAGTCGTCGGCGCCGAGCTCGAGCCCGACGACGATGTCGACCTCGCTGTCTTTCGCGGTCAGCATGACGATCGGCACCTGCGACCTGGTGCGGATGACCCGGCAGACCTCGGTGCCGGGGATGCCGGGCAGCATGAGGTCGAGCAGCACCAGATCGGCGCCGCCCTTCTCGAACGCGGCGATCGCCGCGGGGCCGTCTTCGGCGACCGTCGTGCGGTAGCCCTCGCGCTCGAGGATGAACGCCAGCGGTTCGCTGAGCGACTCCTCGTCTTCGACGATCAGGATGTGGGTCGTCATCGTGCCTCGATGTCTTGTCGGGTGGTGCCCTCACGGCGGGCGCCGTCTGTTCGGGCGCCGTCGTGTCGGGCGGTGCGGTCTTGTCTGGTGGTGACCGGCAGGGGGGTCGATCGGGTCTCCGGCTGCGTGCGCGCCTCGGGCAGTCGGAGGGTGAAGGTGCTGCCCTTGCCCACCTGCGACCAGACGCGCACGTCGCCCCCGTGATTCTGGATCACGTGCTTCACGATGGCGAGCCCGAGCCCGGTGCCGCCCGTCCGCCGCGACCGCGCCGGGTCGACGCGGTAGAAGCGCTCGAAGACGCGGTCGAGCTCGTCGTCGGGGATCCCGTAGCCCTGGTCGGTCACGGCCACCTCGACGGTGCCCGAGTCGTCGACGGTGGCGCCGATGCCGACCCGCGAGCCGTCGGGCGAGTAGTTGATGGCGTTGGCGATCAGGTTGTCGACGGCCGTCACGAGCATCTGCTCGTCGCCGAGCACCGTCGCATGCCGGCCGCCGCGCACGACCAGCGAGATGCCGCGGGCGTCGGCGACGACGCGGTTGCGGTCGACGGCGGTGTCGACGACGACGCGCACGTCGATGGGCTCGCTCGATTCGAGGGCGTCGGTCGCCTGCAGCCTCGAGAGCTCGATGATGTCCTGTGTGAGGCGCCCCAGGCGACCGGCCTCGCGAGTCAGGCTCTTCGCGAAGTGCCGCACCTGCTCGGGGTCGGACGAGGCCGACTCGAGAGCCTCGGCCAGCAGCCCGACCGCGCCGATCGGGGTCTTCAGCTCGTGACTGATGTTGGCGACGAAGTCGCGCCGCATGTCGTCGAGACGACGCCCCTCGCTGCGGTCTTCGGCGAGCACGAGCACGTACCGACCGCCGAGCGGCGCCACGCGCACGCCCAGCACGAACGTCGCCTCGCTGCCCGGGAGGCGCGCGAGGGTGAGCTCGTCGGCCTGCGGTTCGCCTTCGCGCCGGGCGAGGGCCACGAGGTCTTCGATCTCGGCGTGCACGAGGTGCTGCTGCGCCGAGACCAGACCGAGCTGCAGGGCCCGCGGCGACGCCTTGAGCACGTTGCCCGACGGGTCGACGACGACGCCCGCCGACTCGAGCGCGTCGAGCACGGCGTCGATGCCGTCGGGCAGCGACACCTCGACGAGCCGGGCCACCTTGACGGACCTGGCGTGCGCCGCCACCACGACGATGACGATCGCGGCACCGGCCACGGCCCCGAAGGCCAGCGACAGCGGAACCAACCAGGCTGAGTCCATGCCATCACGATAGTGACCCGCGCGGGGCATGATGAACGGGAGGGGCTGCGACGGCCTGTACTTTGGTGAGTGTTCAGGCCACCGGCACCGGTCGTTAACCTTCACCCATGAGGCTGGACTGGACTGTGCGGGCGACATCGCCCCCGCTGCCGGGCGTCCACGCCCCCGCGAGCTACGAGAGGGTCGACTACGACATGCGCGAGGTATTCCAGCAGGAGCTGCAAGAGGTCCAGGAGCGCCTGGTCGAGATCTCAGGCCTCGTCGCCATCTCGATCAAGAACGCCACGACGGCCTTCAACGAGTCGAACGTGTCGCTGGCCGAACAGGTCATCGCCGACGACGACGCCATCGACGAGCGCGCCATCGCCCTCGACGAGCTGGCCATCGACATCCTGGCCCGCCAGAACCCGGTCGCCCGCGACCTGCGCATCGTCGTGAGCGCGCTGCGCATCAGCGCCTCGCTCGAGCGCATGGGCGACATGGCCGAGCACATCGCCCAGCTGGCGCGCTACCGGTTCCCCGAGAAGGTCGTGCCGAAGTCGCTGCGCCCGACGTTCAAAGAGCTCGGCGAGCTCGACGTCGCGATCGCGAACAAGCTCACCGAGCTGCTGACGACCGAAGACGTGCGCCTCGCCGAGGAGATCCGCAACGACGACGACCGCATCGACGAGCTGCACCTCAGCGTCTTCGACAAGGTGCTCGGCGAGACCTGGAAGGGCGCGGCCGTCGACACGGTCGACTCCACCCTCGCCTCGCGCTACCACGAGCGCTTCGCCGACCACGCGGTCTCCATCGCCAAGAAGGTCCAGTACCTGGCGACCGGCGACTGGGTCGCATCCGAGGTCTGAGAGCCCGCATCGCCGAGGAGGCGCGGTGTCCGCCCGACGGACACCGCGCCTCCTTCGCGTCCGCCCCCGCAGAACTGCGAGAGGATGGCGGGATGGCTTCAGTCGCGATCCTCGTCAACGGTCTGCCCGGCTCGGGCAAGACCACCCTCTCGGCCACGCTCGCGGGTGTGCTGGGCTGCCCGCTGCTCGCCCACGACCCCGTCGAGGAGGCGCTGGTCGACCTGGCCGGGCCGATGGTCGCCCCCGAGTCGATCGACCGGATCGCCCACGAGACCGTGTGGTCGATGGCGGCCGAGGTCGAGGCGGGCGTGGTCGTCGACGCGTTCTGGCATCGTCCGACCGAGCTCGAGGGCGCACGGTCGGGCGTGGCCCGCGCCGGGTCGCCCCGCACCGTCGAGGTCTGGTGCGACGTCGACCCCGAGGTGGCGCTGCAGCGCAGCGTCGACCGGATCGCGGCGGGCGGGCGGCACCCGGCCCACGGGACGGTCGAGTCGACCCGCGCGGCGTGGGGCGAGTGGGCGGCCGCCGCCGAGCCCCTGGGGGCGTGGCCGGTGATCCGCGTCGACACGAGCACCCCGGTCGACATCGACGCGCTGGTGCTGGAGATCAGCGAGCAGTTCGTCTAGCCGGGCGCCCGGTGCGGCGGGCTCGCCTGCCGGCGGGCTCGCGTGCGGCGGGCTCGCCTGCCGCAGGTTCGGGTGCGGCGGGTCGGTGTCCTCCGCGGCGGGTCAGCGCTGACCCGCCGCGGATGACGCGAACCCGCCCCACACCCGTCTGAGCGCGGCCGCAGGGCGGTTCGGGCTACTTCTTGCCCTGGTTCGCGACCGCGGCGGCACCCGCGGCGGCGGCCTCGGGGTCGAGGTACCGGCCGGGGCCGGTCGGCGCGAAGTCGTCGTCGAGCTCGTACACCAGCGGGATGCCGGTGGGGATGTTCAGCTCGGAGATCTCGTCGTCGCCGATGCCGTCGAGGTGCTTGACCAGGGCGCGCAGCGAGTTGCCGTGGGCCACCACCAGCGTGACGTCGCCGGCGGCGAGGCTCTCGGTGATGTCGCTGTGCCAGTAGGGCAGCATCCGCTCGATGACGAGGGCCAGCGACTCGGTGCGCGGGGCGTCGATGCCGAGCTCGGCGTAGCGCTTGTCGTGGGCCTGCGAGAACTCGCTGTCGTCGTCGAGCGGGGGCGGCGGCACGTCGAACGAGCGACGCCAGGTCTGGAACTGCTCGGGGCCGTACTGCTCGAGCGTCTGAGCCTTGTCTTTGCCCTGCAGGGCGCCGTAGTGGCGCTCGTTGAGCCGCCACGAGCGCTTCACGTCGATCCACAGCCGGTCGGCCTCTTCGAGCGCGATGTCGGCGGTCTGGATGGCACGGGTAAGCCGCGACGTGTAGAGGATGTCGGGCAGCAGGTCGTTGTCGCGCAGCAGCTCGCCGGCCCGCTTGGCCTCGGCGCGACCCTGCTCGGTGAGTCGCACGTCGACCCATCCCGTGAAGAGGTTCTTCGCGTTCCATTCGCTGTTGCCGTGACGCAGGAGGATGAGGGTCGAAGTCATGCGACAAGCGTATCGCGACGACATGCTGGCAGACTCGGCGCATGCCCATCGGTTCGATCACCCGCGGCACGACCGGCACCAACCGGCTCCGCCGCGTCGACCGGTGGATCGCCGCGCACCCGTCGTTCCGCCGGGCCGACGACCCGCTGGTGGTCGACCTGGGGTACGGGGCGAGCGCGACGACCCCTCTCGAACTGCACCAGCGCCTCCTGCGGGTCCGCCCCGACGTCGAGGTGGTGGGCATCGAGATCGATCCCGAGCGGGTCAGACTCGCGAACCTGTCGGCGCGACCGGGCGTGAGCTTCCGCCGGGGCGGTTTCGAGGTGCCGCTCGACGGTGACCGCCGACCCGCCGTGATCAGGGCGTTCAACGTGCTGCGGCAGTACGACGAGTCGCAGGTGGCCGACTCCTGGGCGCTGATGACCGCGCGGCTGCAGCCCGGCGGCGTGCTCGTGGAGGGAACTTGCAACGAGATCGGACGCGTGGCGAGCTGGGTGGACGTGACGCCCGAGGGGCCGCAAGCGTTCACCGTGTCGCTGCGGCTGGCCGAGCTCGACGTGCCGTCGATCGTGGCCGAGCGGCTGCCCAAGGCGCTCATCCACCGCAACGTCGCGGGCGAGCGCGTGCACGACCTGCTCGTCGACCTCGATCGCCAGTGGGCCGTCGCGGCGCCGCTGTCGGTGTACGGCCCGGTGCAGCGCTGGCTGGCGACGGTGCAGGGGCTGCGCGACGGCGGGTGGCCGGTTCGGCACGGTCGCTCGCGCTGGCGGCTCGGCGAGCTGTCGCTGCCGTGGCAGGCGGTCGCACCCCGGGCCTGAGTCGCGAGGCCGGCCGGGCGCCCGGTCAGACGCGGGCGCACCCCGGGCCTGAGTCGCGATGCCGGCCGGGCGACCGGTCAGACGCGGGCGAGCAGGGCGCGGGCCTCGTCGTGGTCGAGCCCCGTCGCCATGAGCAGGTCGACCAGCAGCGGGCGCATCATCAGCACGATCATCGCCTCGGTCACGGGCGCACCCGGCACCACCACGGCCGGGTCGAGTCGGCGGGCCACAGCGGTCAGCGCCTCGCGCGCGACGGGTCGCCTCTCGACGTCGCGCAGGGACTCGCCGAGCACACCCACGGCCCGCGCGGTGCTCTCGAGCAGATCGCCGACCGCACGGCGATCGACCCCGTCGCCGACGGAGGTGTCGAGCCGACGAGCGATCACCCGGAGGTTGCGCACGGCGAGGTCGACGCAGCGGCGCACGACGGCCTGCTGCCGGAGGTGAGGCAGTCGCGAGCGCAGGAACGGCGACAGCCGCGCGATCGACTGCGCCGACTCGAGGGTCGACGACCAGTCGTCGAGCAGCGGCTGCGTCGAGCGCAGGCGGCGGAGGGCGTCGTCGGCCCGACGGACGTCGTCGGTGCGCACCGCCGCGACCAGCGAGGCGAACGCCTGCTCGACCTCGGCGAAGAGCTGCTCGGCGTCGGCACGGGCCAGACCGATCGGATCACGCGGAATCACCGCCGTGATCAGCAGCGCCACGATTCCGCCGATCGCGCCGTCGATGCTGCGGACGAACGGCCCACCGTCGGGGTCGGGCAGCAGCATCACGAGCATCGACTGGGTCGCCGCGGCGGCCGCGAACGCGCTGCTCGACGAGAAGAAGCGCCCCACCAGGAGGGCGACGGACAGCACCAGGGCGATCTGCCAGAGCCCCTTGCCGACGATCATCAGCAGCACCTCGCTGAGGGCGATGCCGATCAGCACCCCGACGGCGTTCTCGAGCACCCGTCGCGGCCGGGCGTCGCGGGCGAGGCCGAGCGACGAGATGGTGATCGTCACGGCCAGCAGCGGGATCGCGTGCCCCAGCAGGTAGTGCGTGATCGCGTATGAGAGCGAGACCGCCACGACGATCTGCACGACCGCCGGGCCGGACGCGATGGTGCGCGCGGTGGCGACCCTCGGATCGAACCCGCCGGAGGCGCGGGTCAGCATCGACCGCACCCGTCGCGTCGACGAGGCGCTCGCGCCCTCGGACCCGCTCACCGCCGGGTCAGCGGCGGACGGCGCCGAGACGGGGCAGGCGGGGTACCCCCGCTGCGGCGCCGGCGGACGAGGGCACGATGACCTCCTGCGAGGCGGCGACCACGATGTCGTCGGCGACGACGGCGAGTGCCGCCGTCTCGGGGGTGGTGCGCTTCACGAGCGCCAGCGCGACGGGGCCGAGCTCGTGGTGCAGCGCCACGCTGGTGACGTGACCGACGACCGCGGGCGAGCGGGGCTGCGCGTCGGGGCCGGCGTCGGGGTCGGCGGCGGCGGTCTGACCGAACGCGCCGGTCGGGGGCGATGCGAGCACGACGGCGGCGCCGTGCTCGGGCAGCACGCCGTCGCTGCCGTCGAGGTGCAGCATGACCAGGCGCCGCGGCGGGTGCCCGATGTTGTGCACCTTGGCGACGGTCTCCTGGCCGCGGTAGCAGCCCTTCGCCAGGTGCACGGCGCTGCGCATCCAGTCGAGCTCGTGCGGGATGCTGCGCTCGTCGACCTCGGTCGTGAGACGCGGGCGCCAGGCCTCGATCCGCAGCGCCTCGAGGGCGAGCGTGCCGGCGGCGGGCAGGTCGGCGGCGGGAGACGCGGCCAGCGCGGCGAGGTCGTCTCGGGACACGAGCGTCTCGCGGTACGACCACTGCCTGCCGGGGTGGCTCTCGGAGTCGGCGTAGCTGTGACCGCCGACGGCGACCTCGTGCCAGGGGTCGACCCAGGCGATGGCGACGTCGTTCGAGGTGAGCACGGGCACCCGGTCGTCGGCGGAGAGGTCGTGCATCGACCCCACCGTGACCATGTCGGACGACCGGTCGACGACCTCGACGCGGAGCATGAAGCGCATCCGATCGAGCCAGGCCCGGAGCGGCTCGGTCTCGTCGCCGTCGACGAGCAGCCACGCGGTCTCGCCGTCGTCGACGAGTCGCACCGCGTGCTCGAGTCGCCCGTTGGCGTCGAGCAGCAGGGTCTCGGTCGATTCGCCGGGCGCCAGACGCCCGACGCTCTGACTGGTCAGCGAGTTGAGCCAGCTGAGCCGGTCGGGCCCGCTCACGGTGAGCACGCCGCGGTTCGAGAGGTCGACGACCGCCGTGCCCTGCGAGAGCAGACGCTGCTCGCGGATCAGCTCGCCGTAGTGGGCGGCGACCCCGGTGCCGTCGTCGACGAAGCCGTCGCGCGCCGCGAACGGCGAGCGGTACCCGGAGCCGGTCGAGGAGGCGGTGGTCGCGTCGGTCGCGCCGCCCGCGGAGGTGTCAGTCAACGCGCGACAACCTGCCGGACGCGTGCGTGCGCAGCTCCTGGCCGAGGGCCGCGATGTCCCATGCCCAGAGGAGGTCGTTCTCGACGAGCCCGTACATGCGGGTCGACGCCGAGTGCTCTTTGGCGTTGCTCGAGCGCAGCACGGCGTCGGTCGCGAGATCGATGCGCGGACCCTTGACCCGACCCAGGTAGAGCTCGTTGACCCCGGTGGGGTGCACGATCTGCACCTCGAGACCGAAGCCGTCGTCGGGGGTGCGGAGGATCTCGACGGCACGCGCCGAGTTGTACGGCTGGACGCCGACGCCGGGCAGCATGCCCGGACCGCGGTCGCCCACCTCGGCCGGCCGCTCGAGCCGCCAGTAGCCCGTCTCGGTCGTCAACGGCGTGCGCTCGTCGTCGAGCAGCCAGGTGAACGAGCTGTAGTTGAGGAACGGCAGGCCGTCGTGGCTGAAGCTGATGCGCTGGCCGAACTCGTGGACGCGCCGCTCGGCGGGCTCGGAGCCCTCGGCGGGCAGGTCGGGGTCGCCTTCGCCGATCTTGTAGTCGACGACGCCGGTGCCCTCCCATACGCCGATCAACCACGACAGGGGGACGAGCTCCGACGGCAGGTCGGTGGGGATGTCGATCAAGGTCAGCGCTGACCCTTGAAGAGCTTGACCAGCACGACGACCGACACGAACCCGATGCCGAGGGACGCCAGGGCGAGGAGGCCGACGAAGAACAACTCGAGAGCGAGCAAGGAATCCATGCGGGCAACCCTACCCGCCGACCACCGACATCGGGAGGGCCTCAGCAGACCCTCGGGCATCGAGGGGTGCGCCGCCAGGGGCGGCCGCGGCGGGTCAGCCGGTGACGGCCACCACCAGGGTCGCGACGGCGAGCACGACGAGGCTGCCGCAGAGGGCCAGCATCGTGCGCGACACGAGGCCGTCCTTCTGACTCGCCGCGAGCTGCAGCACGAACGTCAGGACGATCAGACCGCCCAGCGAGAGGGAGAGCCAGGTGAACGCCTCGTCGCGCGGGGCGACGACGACGATGAGCACGGCCGCGACGACGGCGGCGAGCCACACGGGGATGATCGTCAGCGGCTTGAGCCGCGCCGTGTCGACCGCGCTGGGGGTCAGGGGTTCTGCCACTTCGTCGTTCTCCGTTCGAGACCTGCCCTAGCATCGGGTGGTCGGGATGGGCCGGGCTCATGTTTTAGACTGCTCGACAGTACATTCACTGGAGGTCGTGTGGCGCAGCTCTTGGTACTGACCTCGGCAGGCGGGCCCGACGTCCTCCCCGCGCTCGCACTCCTCAGTCACCGTACCCGCCAGATCCCCGCCGAACCCGCGCAACTGGTGAACGCGCCGTCGAGCGATCTGATCTTCGTCGACGCGCGGGCCGATCTCGCGAGCGCCAAGTCGCTCTGCAAGATCCTCCGCACGACGGGCGTCACCGTGCCGATCGTGCTCGTGCTCACCGAGGGCGGGCTCACCGCGGTCAACGCCGAGTGGGGTGTCGACGACGTCATCCTCGAGGGCGCCGGCCCCGCCGAGGTCGACGCCCGCATCCGGCTCGTCACGGGGCGTCTCGCCCAGTCGCAGACCGGGTCGAAGATCCACGCGTCGGGTGTCGTCATCGACGAGGCGAGCTACTCGGCGAAGGTGCACGGCCGCCCCCTCGACCTCACCTTCAAGGAGTTCGAGCTGCTCCGGTTCTTCGCGACGCACCCCTCCCGGGTCTTCACGCGCGAGCAGCTGCTCAGCGAGGTCTGGGGCTACGACTACTTCGGCGGCACCCGCACGGTCGACGTGCACGTCCGCCGTCTCCGCGCCAAGCTCGGCGACCTCGAGTCGCTGATCGGCACCGTGCGAAACGTCGGCTACCGGTTCAACGTCTACGACGACGACAACGTCGCGCCGGGGGCCTGACCGTGAGCGATCCCGGCGGGTCGACCCGCGCCTCCTCGGCCGCCTTCGACGGAAGCGCCACGGGCGGCACGGGCGGTGCGGGCCGGGTCGCCGACGTGCTGGCCCTGGCGTCCGCAGCCGCGACGACCGACGGGAGCCCCCCGTTCAACGACCAGTCGCTGGTCGAGCTGCGCTCGGGCGAGGCCCGGGTGCTGGGCGATGGCCAGGCGGCGGCGATCGTCCGGGAGGGCGAGGCCGAACTCGCCGTGCACCCCGAGCACCGCGGCCGTGGTCTCGGTGCGCGGCTCGTGCAGACGGTGCTCGACGAGACGACCGGCCCGATCGCCTTCTGGGCCCACGGCGATCTGCCCGGCGCCCGGGCGCTCGGCTCCCGCTTCGGCGCCGTCGAGACACGCCGACTGCTGCAGCAGCGGGCCCCGGTGACCTCACGCGCACCCCGTCTGTCGGACGGCGACCGCGTCGCGGCCTTACGCCCCGGCGTCGACGACACGGCCTGGCTCGACCTCAACGCCCGCGCGTTCGCCGATCACCCCGAGCAGGGCTCGCTCGATCAGGGCGATCTCGACGCGCGCCGCGCCGACTCATGGTTCGACGCCGACGACTTCGTGCTGCTCTGGCGCGGCGACGAGCTGATCGCGTTCTGCTGGCTCAAGGTCGAGACCGGTCAGCCGGGCGAGTTCTACGCGGTCGGGGTCTCCCCCGATCACCAGGGCGAGGGCCTGGGAGGCGCGGTGGTCGACGCCGGGATGGCCCGCCTCGCCGAGAAGGGCATCGGCACGGCGGCGCTCTACGTCGAGGGTGACAACACGGCGGCGCTCCGCCTGTACGCGGCGCGCGGATTCACCGACCACGCGGTCGACGTGCAGTACACGCTCACGCGCTGAGCGGGTTCACGCAGCGGGCCGGGTCGAGCCGTCCCACCCGGGTACGCGCTCCCAGTCGTCGCCGATGCGCCGCACCGCTCCCCCACGGGCGAAGGCCTCGAGCCAGCCCGTCATCGGCCACTCCCCCCACTGCTCGGCGAAGAGCCGCCCGTTGCGGAGCACGTCGTCGAGGTGCTGCCACGGGGGCGACGAGGTCGGGTGGTGCTGGTGGTACGCGTCGGCCCCGCCGACCCAGACGAGCGGCCGACCCGCCCGGCGGAACGCGAAGGCGAAGTCGGTGTCCTCGCCGCCGTAGCCGACGTAGCGCTCGTCGAAGCGCGGACCGGACCGCCAGGCCCGTGCCGTGAGCGCGAACGAGAGCGACCAGAACAGGGCGTACTCGCCGTCGCCGGCCCGGGCCAGCAGCCCCGCAGGAGGCGCGGGTCGAGCCGCGTGCGGAGCGGTCAGCTCGGCGAGCACGGCCGGGTCGTCGACGTCGACACCGGGCGCGAGGTAGGTGACGGGACCGCAGAGCACCGCATCGGGTTCGGCGCGGGCGGCGTCGACGTAGCGGGAGACCAGCGAGGGCGAGGGCACGCAGTCGGCGTCGAGGAACACCACGAGGTCGGCGCCGAGCCCCACGGCGGCATCGGCCCCGGCGTTGCGGGCGGCGGCGAGCCGGAAGCCCTCGGCGGCCGGCGGCATGTGCACCACGAGGTCGACGCCCAGATCGCTCGGGGCGGGCTCGTCGTCGAGCCAGACCACGACGGTGGACACCCGCGGAGTCGTCGACCGTGACGGGGCCGACGCGTCGGGTCCGGGCTCGGGTCCGGGCTCGGGTCCGGGCTCGGGCTCGGGCGACGCGGCATCGCGCACGACGGCCGCGAGCTGATGCCGCAGGTGGTCGAGCCGGGCGACCGAGCAGAGGGTGACGACGGCGACGTGCCGACCGGGCTGCTGCTCCGAACCGGCGACGCGCTCGATGACGTCGGCGGCCCGGCGGGCGGCTCCGGCAGTGCCCCACCGCGCCCAGTCGGGCTCGAGCTCGAGAGCGCGCGCGACGACCTCGGGCCACCGCTCGGCCGTCGGCCAGACCGGCTCGACGACGGCGAGCCCCGCGCGGTCGAGTGCGGTCGCGGTCGCGATCTGCTCGCCGAAGGGCCTCGCCTGCGGCACGACGATCGCACGGGCGCCCGCGGCGGCGATGTCGGCCACGGCGTTCTGCCCCGCCCAGGTGACGACCACGTCGGCCCGGTCCAGGGCCGGCCACGGGTCGTCGACCACGACGGACGGCTGCCCGTCGACGCCGTCGACCCCGAGCACCGTCCAGTGCGTTCCCGGGGTGGCCGCGCGCGCCTCCTCGATGTCGTCGGCGGTGACGTCGTGTCCGCCGCCTCCGGCGAGGACGAGCACACGGGTGCCGTCGGGTTCGGCCGCAGGCTCACGAGGTGCCGCGCGGCCGTCGTGCCGGCTGATGCCGCCGGTGTAGGCGACGAGGTCGCGATGGGCTGCGAGATGCGCCGGCTCCATGAGCTCGCGCGGCCAGGGGGCGACGATCGCGGCGGCGAGGCGTTCGATCAGGGCGTGCGGCTCGTCGTCGCGATCACCGGGCTGGGTGAACAGCACGACCGGGACGCCGAGGAGGCGCGCCAGCAGTCCGACCTCGACCGAGACGTCGACGACCATCGCGTCGATCCGCTCGCGGGCGACGGTCTCGGCGATCGCCGCGAGCCGGTCGCGATGACCCCGATGACCGAGCGGCGCCCAGTGCAGCACGCCGTCCGCCGTCGGGTCCGCCCCGGCGGGGTCGAGCTCGCGCCCGGCATCGTCGATCTCGACCCCGGCGTCGGGGGGCAGGGTCGTCCAGCGGGTGTCCGCGGGCAGGTCGTCGGGCGCGGGGCGCGAGCTGAACACGACGACGTCGGCGTCGACCTGCGGGCGGACGGCCCGGAACCGTGCGACGTGCCCTCCCCCGTGGTGGTGCAGGTACCAGCCGACGACGGGTCGGGTCACGCGGCCTCCTCGGGCCGCTCGGCGTGCGACGCGTCAGACGCGTCCGACGTGTCGACCTCGAGAGCGTCGTGGTCGAGACCCTCGCGGCGGAGACCCTCTCGGCGCACCGTCGCGCGCAGCACCTCCTCGAGGCGGTCGACCCGGGCTCCGAGCGAGAAGCGCGCGATGGTGCTGGCGCGGATGTCGTCGCGACCTCCGGGCGTGCGCGACGCCTCGATGAGATCCCGGGCGGCGACGGCCAATGCGGCCGGATCGCCCGGGGTGACGGTGGTGATCCCGACGGAACCGCGGGCGATCTCGGTGACGCCGCCCACGTCGTGCGCGGCGACGGGGGTGCCCGTCATGAGCGCCTCGGGCACGACGAGCCCGAACGGCTCGGCCCAGACCGGGGTCGTGAGCGAGCAGGCGCTCCGGCCGACGAGGTCCGCCAGCTCGGCCTGCCCGAGAGGCCCGACGTAAGCGACCCGGTCGCCGAGCGCGGGCGCGACGAAGTGGTCGAAGTAGGCCTGGTCGCCGATGCGACCGACGATCGTCAGAGGCAGGTCGAGGAGGCGCGCGGCCTCGATCGCGAGATGGGTGCCCTTCTCGGGGACGAGACGCCCGAACCAGACGAGACCCGCGCCTCCCGGCCCCAGGGGCCAGAGCGACTCGTCGACACCGTTCGGCAGCACGACCGAGTCGACGCCCGCGGCCGACCACTCGTCGGCAGTGTGGCGACTGACCGACAGGAACGTGCTGCGACCGCCCACCGACGCGCGGTCGGCGGCGAGCAGCTCGGGGATGACGGGCGTGTGCAGGGTCGAGACGACCGGGACTCCGAGCGATCCGGCACGCTCGAGCGGGAGACCGTGCAGGCAGTGGTTGACGACCACGTCGTAGTCGTCGGCGTGACGGCGGATGCGGTCGAGGGCCGCGTCGAGACGGGGCAGCGCGTCGTCGAGGTAACCAGCCGGGTAGGTGTCGTCGGCGGCGATCTCGCCCTCGGCCCACGCGACGGCGGGCATGACGTACTCGGCCGGGCCGCCGGTCATGAAGTCCGAGCCGCGCGGGGCGACGAGGTCGACATGGTGACCGCGTGAGCGGAGGGTCGCGACCTCGTTCCACAGAGCCGACTCGACGCCGCCGGCGTGCGGCTGTCGGATGGGGTACCGGAGTGGCGCGATGGTGGCGATGCGCAAGGGTCGTGGCGGTGTCACGCAGGGGTCCTCTCGGCGGGCGGGGCGGGTCGTCGGGCGGGCTGGATCGTGGGATCCGACGGTGCCGGCCGAGCTCGGGGACGCGCCAGGGCGGCGCGGTAGACGGCCAGGTGAGCGCGGACGACAACCCTGTCGACCCGGTCGCGTTCGGCCGATCGTGCGGTGATGATGTCACGTCGATGTGTCGTGCCGGGGCGGGCACCCGCTCGGAGCACCCCGTCGAGGGCGTCGGCGAGCGCCGAGCCGTCGGCGGCGAACCGGGCGGAGGCGACGGTGGGGTCGTCGTGCTGGTCGGCGTAGTGCCCCGTGTCGGGTGCGACGACGGGCACTCCGAGGTCCCAGCAGAGCTCGAGCCAGCCCGAGTGGGTGCCGTGCCGGTACGGCAGCACGCAGGCGTCGAGGCGGGCGAGCCCTGCGGCGAGCGCGGTGTCGTCGAGGCGGTCGTGCTCGACGAGGACGACCGCGTCGGAGGCGGCGCAGAGACGTCGGACCTCGTCGCGGGCGGCGGAGTCGCGGACGGCGCGGTGCAGGCGCACCTCGCCCGTGACGGCGTGTCCGCGGGCTCGGAGGAGGTCGAGGGCCGCGACGAGCGCGGTCGTGGCGCCCGGCCCGTCGACGCCGGGCCGGAGGTCCTTCAGGTGCAGGCCGACGACCCGCCCGTCGGCGGCGAAGCCGATGGGCGCGGTGTCGGCGGTGAAGTCGGAGCCGAGGAGGCGCGGGTGCGGCACGACGACGGCCTCGACTCCCCAGCGGCGCGCGATCTCGGCCGCGGCGCCCTCGGTCAGGGTCAGAACCGCGTCGACACGGGGCAAGAGGGCGTCGAGCTGGGCGACGTAGCGGCCCTGGTCGGCGTCGGCGAGCTGCGGGTGGTCGAGGTCGTGGACGGTCTGGACGACGGGCCAGCCGACGGCGTGGGCCGCGTCGACGGCGTCCACGAGGTGGGCGACGTCGAACGACTCGGTGCCGAAGTGGATGTGCAGCAGGTCGGCCTCGTCGGCGTGGGCGCGGATCCAGGCCGCGTCGAGCGCGACCGGGGGCCACCAGACGCCCGGCCCGGCGCCGTCGGGGCGCGGGTCGTCGTGGAGTGTGATCGCGTCGTCGGCGGTCACCCGACGCACGTAGGGGTGCGAGGCGGGGACGGCCACGACGCGCAAGGGGCGCGTCATGCTTCCTCCGCTTCTCGGCGCCCGAGCGTCGACGACGACTCGGGCCACCTGTGGAACGTACTCCCAGGGAGGCCGATCGGGTGCGTGCTGTCCGCCGTTCTCCACAGGGGCCTCGGCAGGCGCTCGGGCGGGGGTGCTGCCGCGTGTAACGTCCGACGCGTGCCCACCCCACTCTGCATCGTCGTCGGCCCGCCCTCTCACGGCGTGACGGCCTACGCGTCCGACGTCGCCGCTTCGCTGATCGAGGCTGACCCGGCTGTGCGGCGTCGCGACGTCGCGACGGCCGAGCTCGCCGAGACCCTCGTCGCCGACGAGCGCCCCGCCCGGGTCCATCTGCACGTGACCGACAAGCTGTTCGGGTCGAGTCTCGAAGACGCGGCCGAGCGGGTCGAACGACTGGCCGCCCTCACCTCGCTGACGGTGACCCTGCACGACCTCCCCCAGCCGTCGGACGGCGAGACCGCGGTGCACCGGCGCGCCGCCGCGTACCGTCGCATGGCGCGGGCCGCCCACGGCGTCGTCGTGAGCAGCGAGCACGAGCGGTCGCTGCTGGCCGAGCACGTCGACGACGCTCTCCCCCGCGTGCTGGTCGCCCCGCTCGGGACGCGACCCGGCGCGCCGTTCGCCTCGGCAGGGTCGGCAGGGTCGGCGGGGTCGGGCGTGGATTCCGAATCCGCGCCTCCTGCGGCCGACCCGTCCGAGCTGCGCGTCGTCATCGCCGGTTACGTCTACCCGGGCAAGGGGCACGACGACGCGATCGCGGCCTGCGGCGACCTGGTGCGCCGGGGCGAGGCGGCATCGGCGACGGTCGTGGCCCTCGGCGGCCCGTCGGCCGGTCACGAGCGCGACGTCGAGGCGCTGGCGTCGGCCGCGACGGCGGTCGGCGTCCGCTTCGAGGTGACGGGGCGACTCGGAGACGAGGCCTACGCCGCCGCTTTCCACGCACCCGTCGTGCCCCTCGTGGCGCACCGCCACTGGTCGGCGTCCCGCTCGCTGCTCGACTGGGCCGAGCAGGGTCGCCGGGCCGTGGTCGCCGACACCCGGTACACCCGCGAGATGGACGCCCTCCGGCCCGGCAGCATCGCCCTGTACGACCCCGAGTCCGACGGCGCCCTGGCGGCCGCGCTGCTCGCCGCGCACCGCGACCCGCGGTCGACGGCGCTTCCGGCCGGCACCTCTCTGGCCCCCACCCTCGACGACACCGCCGCGGCGCACCTGGCGTGGTGGCGCGAGGTCGCCCCGTGACCGGCCCGACGCCCCGACCCGGGCGGGGGCGCGCCCTGCCGGGGAACCGCTGGGACCTCCTCGACGGGGTGACGCCACCCGCGCCTCCCTCGGTCACCGTCGTCGTGGCGCACTACCGGCAGCAGGCGCAGCTCGACCGCACGCTGCTCACCCTCTCCCGGCAGACCCACCCGGCCTCGCGGCTCGAGGTGGTGGTGGTCGACGACGGGTCGCCCGAGACGCCGCGCGTGCCCGACGGGGTGCGACTCGTCGTGCAAGAGGACCGCGGGTTCCGCCTCGCCGCCGCCCGCAACCTCGGCGCCTCGGTCGCCGACGGAGACGTGCTGTGCTTCCTCGACGCCGACACCGCGCCCGAGCCCGACTACGTGCGCGAGCTGACCCGCCTGCCCGCCCTCGCCTCGGACGTCGTCGCGGCCGGTCGCCGACGTCATGCAGCGCTCGATCGGGCCCCCGAGGAGGCACGGGTCGAGCAGGTCGCCCCCGCCCTCGAACTGGACGAGCCGGCCTGGCTCCGCCGCGCGTACGCCGACTCGCGAGATCTGCTCGACGCCGACGACCGCTCGTACCGCTTCGTGATCGGCGCGGTCACCGCCTGCTCGGCCGACCTGTTCGCCGACACCGGCGGCTACGACGAGGCGTTCACCCGCTACGGCGGCGAGGACTGGGAGTGGGCCTACCGTGCCTGGCTCGCGGGCGGTGTGCTGGCGCATGTGCCGTCGGCCGTGGCCTGGCACGACGGGCCGGAGTGGTCGGGCCGCGACCTGGCCGATCGACAACGGGCGAAGAACGCCGAGGCCCTGCTGCTCGTCGATCTCGTGCCCGCCCCCGGGTCCCGCGGCCGGGCGCTGCGCGGACCGCACGCCGACGTCGCCCTGCATGGTCCCCTCACGGGAGGCGAGGCGGCGCGGTTCGTCTGCCTGGACTCGATCCTGGCGGAGGTGCCCGAGGCGTCGGTCGTCGGGGCGCCGGTGGTCGGCGGCGGCGACGCCGGGCTGGCGGTCGACGGCCGTCGGCTCGACCGGGTCAGGGTCGACGTGGTGGTCGCCGACGCGCCGGTGCGGGTGCGCGACGGCGAGCTGCGGCGGGCCGTCGCCGAGCTGGACGGACGCGGGCCCGGGGCGATCGTCTACGTCGACGACGAGGGCGCGACCCTCCTCACCGTCAGCTCCCGGCGAGCGGCGATCAGAGGTCGACGCTGGGGTTCGGACGCGCTGCACGAGACCGTCGTGCGCTGCAGCCCCACCGTGGCGCGACTCGTCGACGAGCCCGACGTCGAGGGGTACGTCGGCGGCTGGACCTAGCCCGGACAACGGGGCCCTCGCCCCGGCACGGGGTACAGAACGGGGTACAGATCGGGCTGCTGACGGGTGCGATGGCGCTTACTCCCCAGGGGGACGACGATCTGCCATGGCGCTCTCAGCGGCAGGGTGTGGATTGAGGTCGACCGGAACAGACCACGCCTCGACCGCAGCACAGGAGACCACCATGAACCCCGTCAAATTCGTCTCGGACCTCGGAGTCCAGAGCAAGCACGCCTACTGGGGCGGCTTCGCCTCCATCGTCATCGCGCTCGTCGCCTGGCTCGCCTCGCAGGGCAAGGACTCGTCCGACAAGGCGCAGTCCGACCGGTGGGGCATCTTCATCGGCCACTGGGCGCCCACGTTCTTCGCTCTCGGCCTCGCGCTGAAGCAGGAGGAGAAGTAAGCCCGAACACCCTCGTCCCACCGGACGACACCGCCCCGGCGATGTCATCCGGTGGGACGACGTCGTTCAAGAGGCGCGGTGCCAGAATCGTGGCATGTCTCATACTGGATCGTCTCCCGACTCCGTCGCCGCACCTCCCTCGCCATCGTCGTCGACGCGCTGGCGGCTCGTCGACACCATCCGGGGCTTCGCGCTCGCGGGCATCCTCCTGACCAACGTGGGGTCGCTGACCACGCTCGGCTACGGCCTCGAGGCCGGCGACTGGCGACAGAGCGTCGGCGCCACCGCCCTCGATCTGCTCGTCGAGTCGCGCTTCGTCCCGATCTTCTGCTTCCTCTTCGGCCTCAGCCTGCAGCTGATCGTGTCGTCGGCGCGGCGCCGGGGCTCGTCGCCGTGGCCGCCCCTGCTGCTCCGACTCGGGGCCCTGTTCGGCATGGGCCTGCTGCACGCGCTCGTGTTCCCCGGCGACGTCCTGCGGATCTACGCCGTCGGCGGGCTGCTGATCCTCCCCCTCGCGATCCTCGCCCCCCGCGTGAGCGTCGCCGTGGCGGGGGTCGTGCTGCTGGCGGCCGGCTTCGCCGTCGGCGGCGGGATGGCCACCGTCCCGGGCCTGCTGGCGCTCGGCTCGGCCTCGGCGTCGTTCGGGCTGCCCGCCGCCCTCGAGCGCGGCGGGCCACGCGTCGTCCGGGTGTTCGTCGTCTCAGCCCTGGTGGGCGCAGCCGGCGCCGCCCTGCAGCTCCTCCTCGGCCCCGAGCTGTCGTACGGCTTCGTCGCGGAATCCGTGGGCATGGTCCTGTCCGTCGCGTACGTCACCGGGTTCGCGCTGCTCTGGAGCACACCGGTGCGACGAGTCCTCGCCGCCGCCTTCGAGGCACTGGGGCGCATGGCCCTGACGAACTACCTGTCGGCCTCGATCGTGATCGCGTCCCTCGTGGCGCTCGTCCCGGGCGTCGACGCATCGGAGCGATCGGACCCGACCCCCGGCCTGCTGCTGGCCCTCGGGCTGCTCGTCGTGCAGGCCGTGGCGAGCCGCCTGTGGCTGACCCGCCTGTCGTACGGGCCGGTCGAGTGGCTCTGGCGGACGATCACCTGGCGGTCGGTCGCGCGACTGCGGGGAGGCGCTCTCTGACACCCGCACCGCTCCTCCTCAGGGCGCCCGCCGGGCCTCGTCATCCACCGTTTACCTGAGCGGCGTCGCGAGGGGCCCGGGCGGTGGCACGATAGGACGATGGACAGCGAACCCCGAGTCGACGGCGCCGGCGTCACCCCCGACTTCCTCGACGACTTCGACGAGATCGTCAGCTTCGAAGACGGCACCCTCCCCGCCGAGCGGTACCTCGACCGCGAGCTCAGCTGGCTCTCGTTCAACCAGCGGGTGCTCGAGCTCGCCGAAGACCCGAGCACCCCCCTGCTCGAGCGGGCGAACTTCCTGGCGATCTTCGCGAGCAACCTCGACGAGTTCTTCATGGTCCGCGTGGCCGGTCTGAAGCGTCGCATCGCGACCGGGCTGGCGGTGCCGACCAACGTCGGCCGCGGTCCGAACGAGGTGCTCGCCGACATCAGCAACAAGGCGCACGAGCTGCAAGAGCGGCACGCGCGAGCGTTCCTGGACATCGTCAAGCCCGACCTCGACGAGGCCGGCATCCATGTCGAGAAGTGGTCCGACCTCGAAGAGGCCGACCGCGTGCGCATGCGCGAGATCTTCACCGAGCAGATCTTCCCCGTGCTGATGCCGCTCGCCGTCGACCCGGCGCACCCGTTCCCGTACATCTCCGGGCTGTCGCTCAACCTCTCCATCCGGGTCCGCAACCCGAAGACGATGCGACAGGAGTTCGCGCGCCTCAAGGTGCCGCAGATGCTGCCGCGCTTCGTCCAGCTCCCCGACGACGAATCCGGGCGCGTGCGGTTCATCCCCCTCGAAGACCTCATCGCGAACCACCTGCAAGACCTGTTCCCGGGCATGGAGGTCGTCGAGCACCACGTGTTCCGCGTCACCCGCAACGAAGACGTCGAGGTCGACGAAGACGAGTCGGAGAACCTCATCCAGGCCCTCGAGCGCGAGCTGCTGCGTCGTCGCTTCGGGCCGCCGATCCGTCTCGAGATCACCGACGACATGGATCCCGTGACGCTCGAGCTGCTCGTCCGCGAGCTCGACGTGACCGATCAAGAGGTCTACAAGCTGCCCGCGCCGCTCGACCTGGCCGGGCTGTTCGAGATCACGAAGATGTCGCGCCCCGACCTCAAGTACCCGAAGCACCTGCCCACCACGGCCGTGCAGCTGCAGCCGACCGAGCCGAACATGAAGCCCGACATGTTCGCCAGCATCGCCCGCCAGGACATCCTCGTGCACCACCCGTACGAGTCGTTCGCGACGAGCGTCCAGGCGTTCCTCGAGCAGGCGGCCGCCGACCCCAACGTGCTCGCCATCAAGCAGACGCTGTACCGCACCAGCGGCGACTCGCCCATCATCGAGGCCCTGATCGACGCCGCTGAGTCGGGCAAGCAGGTGCTGGCGCTGGTCGAGGTCAAGGCCCGGTTCGACGAGCAGAACAACATCACCTGGGCCCGCAAGCTCGAGAAGGCCGGCGTGCACGTCGTCTACGGCCTCGTCGGCTTGAAGACGCACTGCAAGCTCGCCCTGGTCATCCGCCAGGAGAAGGGCACGCTCAAGCACTACACGCACATCGGGACGGGCAACTACAACCCGAAGACGAGCCGCATCTACGAAGACATGGGGCTCTTCACGTCCGACGACCAGGTCGGCAAAGACCTCACGCGTCTGTTCAACGAGCTCTCCGGCTACGCCATCGAGAAGAAGTTCAAGCGCCTGCTGGTCGCGCCGCGCTATCTCCGCCGCGGTCTGCTGAAGCAGATCCAGAACGAGATCGAGAACGCCCAGGCCGGTCGCCCGTCGGGCATCAAGATCAAGATCAACTCGATCGTCGACGAGCAGATCATCGACGCGCTCTACAAGGCCAGCCAGGCCGGGGTGCCGGTCGACGTCTGGGTGCGCGGCATCTGCACCATCAAGCCCGGGCAGCCCGGTCTGAGCGAGACCATCCGGGTCCGATCCATCCTCGGCCGCTACCTCGAGCACTCCAGGCTCTTCTGGTTCGCGAACGACGGCGACCCGCAGCTGTTCATCGGCAGTGCCGACATGATGCACCGCAACCTCGACCGCCGCGTCGAGGCGCTCGTCCGCCTCACCCAGCAGAACCACCTCGACGAGGTGGCGTCGCTGTTCGAGAGCGCCATGAGCGACGAGACCGCCTCGTGGTGGCTCGAGGCCGACGGCACGTGGACGAGGCACGCGCGCGACGAGTCGGGCCGCCCTCTGGTCGACCTGCAGAACGCGCTGATGAAGCAGATCAACCAGCGCAAGCGGAGCAGCCGGTGAGCCTCGCCTCGACGACCGTCGTCGCCGCGGGCGCCGTGCTCTTCCGCTTCGTCGACGGCAAGGCCCGGGTGCTGCTGATCCACCGCGATCATCACGGCGACGTGTCGCTGCCCAAGGGCAAGGTCGACCCCGGCGAGTCGACGCCTCAGGCGGCCGTGCGCGAGATCCGGGAGGAGACCGGCTACCGGGTCGCCCTCGGCGCCCCCCTCGGGCACGTCGAGTACGTCATGCCCGGCGGCCGCGACAAGATCGTGCACTACTGGGCCGCCGAGGTCACCGACGAGGCCTTCGTCGCCGCCGGCGAGTTCACGCCCAACAGCGAGGTCGGCGCCATCGAGTGGGTCGGCATCGACAAGGCCCGCGCGAAGCTGACCTACGAGCGCGACGCCGACGTGCTCGCGCGATTCGCCGACCGCGTCGCGGCGAAGAACGCCCGCACCTTCGCCCTCGTCGCCCTGCGTCATGCCAAGACGACCGCCCCCGGCGACTGGAGCGGCTCGGACGCCACGCGACCGTTGCTCCCCGCCGGTCGACGGCAGGCCAAGTCGATCGCCCCCGGGATCGCCGCCTGGTCACCGCAGCGGATCGTCAGCAGCACGGCCGCCCGCTGCCTCGCCACGCTCGAGCCCCTCTCGGCGCTCACCCGCGTCGGCGTCAAGCAGACCGACGCCATCAGCCAGGACTCGTTCGAGAACGGTTCCGACGACGTCGCGAGCGTCGTCGCTAAGCGTCTCAAGAAGCGCACCAGTGCGGTGCTCTGCAGCCACGGCCCCGTGCTGCCCGAGCTGATCCGTCAGATCGCGCTCGCGACCAAGGGGGGCGAACGGCTCGATCTGCGCCGCGCCTCCTCGTTGTCGCCGGGCGAGTACACGGTGCTGCACGTGTCGACCACCGACGCCTCGCTGGTCGCCGTCGAGACGCACGGCCCGCTCGCCTGACGCGGCGCCGCCCGGCCCGCGCGCGGCGCCGCCCTGCCCGCGCGCGGCGCCCGACTGTGCAGATCGCGACCGCGCCCCGCGTGCAGATCGCGACCGCGCCCCGCGTGCAGATCGCGACCGCGCGGACGGCTGCAGCCGTGCCGAACCCGACCGAACGGCCGCGGCACGCCGCTCATCTTCGTCGAAACACCCCGTTCCGCCCCAGATCCGTCGCGATTTGCACACCAACACCCTGGCGCGCGGAACGCGTCGGAGCGCCGCCGCGGACGGCTCCGATGTTCCCCGCCCGTTTACCTGCCGTTCACCGAGACGGGCGACCGTGGTTAACCCGTCGACGTAGCGTCTCGCAGGGGCCGGAACCCGGTCTCAGAACACAGTCGTCACCACCCGAGAAGGAATCACACTTGAATTTCAAGCGCACCGGCAGCCTCGTCGCCATCGCCGCAGTCGGCACCATGCTCCTCGCCTCCTGCGCCACGAACGAAGGCGGCTCGTCCGGCTCCGCCGAGGGCGGCTCCGACCTCTCCGGCACGATCTCCGGCATCGGCGCCTCGTCGCAGCAGGCTGCGCAGGAGTCCTGGGTCGCCGGTTACCAGACGGCCAACGAGGGCGTCACGGTCAACTACGACCCCCAGGGTTCGGGTGGCGGGCGCGAGAGCTTCATCTCCGGTGCGGCCGCCTTCGCCGGCTCGGACCGTGCGTTCACCACCGACGAGATCTCGTCGAGCACCTTCGCCGGTTGCACGCCCGACACCGGCATCGTCGAGCTGCCCGCCTACGTCTCGCCCATCGCGGTCGTCTTCAACCTCGACGGCATCACCGAGCTGAACCTGTCGCCCGCCACGATCGCCGGCATCTTCAACCTCTCGATCACCACGTGGGACGCCGACGAGATCGCCGCCGACAACCCCGGCGTCGACCTGCCCAGCACGCCGATCACGGCCGTGCACCGCGCCGACGACTCGGGCACCACCGAGAACTTCACCGACTACCTCAACAAGACCGCCCCCGACGTGTGGACGGCCGAGGCGGACGGCGTCTGGCCGACGAAGGACGGCGAGGGCGCCACCGGCACCTCGGGTGTCATCGACGCGGTCACCAACGGCACCGGCACCATCGGCTACGCCGACGCGTCGCGCGCCGGCGACCTCGGTGTCGCCAAGGTCAAGGTCGGCGACGAGTTCGTCGGCTACTCGCCCGAGGCCGCCGCGGCCATCGTCGACGCCTCCCCCGAGGAGGAGGGCCGCACCGAGGGCGACATCGCCATCGAGATCGACCGCACCACCGATGCCGCCGGCGTCTACCCGATCGTCCTCGTCAGCTACCTGATCGCGTGCGAGTCCTACGAGGACGCCGCGCAGGGCGAGCTGGTCAAGTCGTACCTGAGCTACGTCACGAGCGACGAGGGCCAGCAGGTCGCGGCCGAGGCCGCCGGCTCGGCTCCCATCTCGAGCGAGCTCTCGACCCAGGTCGCCGCCGCGATCGAGCTGATCAAGTAACGACCCGCACCACACGACAGGCCCGGGGGCGCACCGCGTGCGTTCCCGGGCCGTCTGCCTGAATCGCCCCGCTCGACTCGAACACCGATCACCCGGAGGATCCGTCCGATGACCGCCCCCGCTACGACCTCGGCGCCGCCCCAGGCGCCAAAACCCCGGCGTCGTCCCGCCGATCGGATCTTCGCAGGCAGCACGATCGTCGCCGGCGGGCTGATCCTCGCGATCCTCGCCGCGGTCGCGCTGTTCCTCGTCGTCCAGAGCATCCCGGCGCTCACCGCGAACGCCGACGACATCTCGCTCTCGGGGTTCCCCGACTCGTTCTTCCAGTACGTCGGCCCCCTCGCGTTCGGAACGGTCTACGCGGCTGCCCTCGCCCTGCTCATGGCGTTGCCCGTCGCCATCGGCATCGCGCTCTTCATCTCGCACTACGCGCCCCGCCGCCTCGCGCAGGGTCTCGGCTACATCATCGACCTGCTGGCCGCCGTGCCGTCGGTCGTGTTCGGCCTCTGGGGCAGCATCGTCCTCGCCCCCGCGATCCAGCCGTTCTACACCTGGCTGGTCGACACCTTCGGGTGGATCCCGATCTTCGCCGGCCCGGTGTCGGGCACGGGGCGGACGCTGCTCACCGCCTCCATCGTCCTCGCCGTGATGATCCTGCCGATCATCACCGCTCTCAGCCGCGAGGTGTTCCTCCAGACGCCCGTGCTGCACGAAGAGGCCGCGCTGGCCCTCGGCGCCACGCGCTTCGAGATGATCCAGATCGCCGTCCTGCCGTTCGGCCGCCCCGGCATCATCTCCGCCGCCATGCTCGGTCTCGGGCGCGCCCTGGGCGAGACGATGGCCGTGGCCCTCGTGCTGTCGCCGGCGCTCGTCATCAACCCCGCGATCCTCACGTCCACCAACTCGTCGACCATCGCCGCGAACATCGCGCTGAGGTTCCCCGAGGCGCACGACATCGGCATCAACACCCTGATCGCGACCGGCCTCGTGCTGTTCGTCATCACGCTGATCGTCAACTCGATCGCCCGCTTCGTCATCAACCGCCGCAAGGCCTTCTCGGGAGCGAACTGATGGCCACGACCACCCCCACCACGAGCGGCGTGCGTCGCGAGAGCCAGGCCGTCAACACCCTGACGACCGGACGCCTGCCCAAGGGCGCCCCCGTCATCATCCTCATCGGCAGCTGGATCATCATGGGCGTCGTCTTCGCCCTGCTGCAGGCCGCCGGGGTCACCGAGGGCTTCAACTGGGTGCCCGCGCTCATCCTCGGCACCGTCCTCTACGCGGCTCTGGTCTTCGTGGTCGCCATGCAGGTCGAAGGCATCCGCCGCGCGAAGGACCGCGTCGTCACGACCCTGGTCGGGTCGGCGTTCATCATCGCCCTCATCCCGCTCGTCTCGCTGCTGATCACGGTCGTCACCGCCGGCTCCGGTCGCTTCGACGGCGACTTCTTCACCCAGTCGATGCGCAACGTCGTCGGCGCAGGAGGCGGTGGCCTGCACGCCATCGTGGGCACCGTCCTGATGACCGCGTTCGCCGCGGTGATCTCGGTGCCGATCGGCCTGCTGACCGCGATCTACCTCGTCGAGTACGGCACGGGCCGTCTGGCCAGGGCGATCACGTTCTTCGTCGACGTCATGACGGGCATCCCGTCGATCGTCGCGGGTCTGTTCGCCTACGCCCTGTTCGTCATCTTCTTCGGCGAGGGCGTCCGCATGGGCGCCGCCGGCTCCGTCGCCCTGGCCGTGCTGATGATCCCCGTGGTGGTCCGCAGCACGGAGGAGATGCTGAAACTCGTGCCGAACGAGCTGCGCGAGGCGGCGTACGCGCTCGGCGTACCGAAGTGGCTGACCATCCTCAAGGTGGTCCTCCCCACGTCGATCGCCGGCATCACGACCGGTGTCATGCTCGCCATCGCGCGCATCATCGGCGAGACCGCCCCGCTGCTGATCACCGCCGGCTTCACCGCGAGCATGAACTACAACCTGTTCGACGGCCGCATGCAGTCGCTGCCGGTCTTCGCCTACAGCTCCTACGTGAGCCAGGGCACCGACGCGGCCGCCTACATCGACCGTGCGTGGACCTCGGCCCTCACCCTCATCCTGATCGTCATGGCGCTGAATCTGCTCGCCCGTCTGATCGCTCGAATCTTCGCACCCAAGCTCGGCCGCTAGGCCAGGAACCACCCGGAGGAACCATGTCCAAGCGCATCGAGGTCCGTGACCTCAACGTCTTCTACAGCAAGTTCAAGGCCGTCGAAGACGTCAACATCACCATCGAGCCCCGCACCGTCACGGCCTTCATCGGCCCCTCCGGCTGCGGCAAGTCGACGTTCCTCCGCACGCTGAACCGCATGCACGAGGTGATCCCCGGGGCGTACGTCGACGGCGAGGTCCTGATCGACGGCAACGACCTCTACAGCCCCGGCGTCGACCCGGTGCTCGTCCGTCGTCAGGTCGGCATGGTCTTCCAGCGCCCGAACCCGTTCCCGACGATGAGCATCCGCGACAACGTGCTCGCCGGTGTGAAGCTCAACAACCGCCGCATGTCGAAGAGCGACCAGGACGGCCTGGTCGAGAAGTCGCTGCAGGGCGCCAACCTCTGGAACGAGGTCAAGGACCGCCTCGACAAGCCCGGCTCGGGTCTGTCGGGCGGGCAGCAGCAGCGTCTCTGCATCGCCCGCGCGATCGCGGTCTCGCCCGACGTCGTGCTGATGGACGAGCCCTGCTCGGCCCTCGACCCGATCTCGACGCTCGCCATCGAGGACCTCATCGAGGAGCTGAAGCAGGAGTACACGATCGTGATCGTGACCCACAACATGCAGCAGGCCAGCCGCGTCAGCGACAAGACGGCGTTCTTCAACATCGCCGGCACGGGCAAGCCGGGCAAGCTCATCGAGTACGACGACACGGCCACGATGTTCTCGAAGCCGAGCGTTCAGGCGACGGAGGACTACGTCTCGGGCCGCTTCGGTTGATCGAGCCCTCGGGCCGGTCCGGGCCCCGTCCGGTCTAGAACCCCGGAGAGCCGAGGAGGCGCCCCACCAGCAGGTGGGGCGCCTCTCGTCGTTCTCGTGGTCGCGTCGCGTCAGGCGCTCGGCAGGGCCACGATCGGCTCGGTGGTCGGCTGGTCGGAGCCGCCGGCCGGCTCGATCGTGACGCCGACGACGTCGCCGGGCGACATCTCGCCCTTGAGCACCTGCGTGACGGCCGAGTCGGTCGTCGTGTCGAACGTGCCCGCCGGGATGGGGCCGTCGTCGCCGATGTACCAGAGCTCGTAAGTGCGGTCGCCGGGCAGCGACTCGAGGCCGTCGGCGACGATCGCGCTGCGCTGCAGCTCGTTCGACCAGACGAGCGTGGCCGTCCCGCCCGTGCTGACCTCGGCCACCGTGCGCTGGAAGTCGGACGCGGCGTAGATCTCGTCGAGAGCCGAAGCCGTCGCCTCCTGCGACTGACCCGGGCCGCTGACTGCGGAGATCACGGCGCCTCCGCCGAAGAACAGACCGGCGGCTGCTGCAGCAGCGCCGAGGATCGCGGCGGGGCGGGTGAACCAGCGACGCTCGGCGGCACCGGTCGGACGCAGGATGCGCGCCTCGGTCTCGGTGGGCTCCATCTCGGGGACGGGACGACGCTGGGGGGCGACGCGCTCGTGCTCGTCACCCGCGCCTCCGGCGGTCTCGGCCTCGGGCTGCCGCAGCGGCGGCAGCTGGGGTGTGCGGGCGATCTTCTCCATCAGCGAGCTCCGCAGCTCGGCCGAGGGTGCCACCGGCTGTGCCGCGTGAGCGAGCAACAGTGCTGTCTCGCGCAAATCGGCCACTTCTCTCTGCAGATCGGGTGAGCCGTCGAGGAGTCCCTCGAAGGCGTGTCGCTCGTCGTCGCCGAGGGCGTCGAGCACGTACGCGCCGGAGAGGTTCTCCGTCGCTTCGCCGACACCATCGGTGCCGGTGGGTTCGTTGCGGTCGTTCACGAGGCAACCCCCATTTCGTCGCGAAGTCGGATCATTCCGTCGCGGAGTCGTGTTTTGACGGTGCCGATCGGCACCCCCAGCATGGTGGCCACCTCACTGTGGCTGTAGCCGCCGTAGTAGGCCAGTTGGACCGCCTGGCGTTGGAGCTCGGTCAATCGGGCCAGGGCCCGTTCGACGCGCTCGTGCTCGATGCGGATCTCGACCGACTCGGTGACCGAGTCGTATTCGGGAGCCATGTCGCGGACGCCGATCCGGAGGTCGCGGTCACGACCGGCCTGCGAGGCGCGGACGCGATCCACCGCCCGCCGGTGAGCCATGGTGAGCATCCAGCTCGCGGCGCTGCCGCGCGTCGTGTCGAAGCGCGACGCCGTCTGCCAGATCTCGAGGAACACCTCTTGGGCGACCTCTTCGGATTGCGAGTGGTCTTTCAGGAGGCGCTTGATAAGACCCAGCACCCGTGGCGCAGTCTGGTCGTACAGCTCTCCGAATGCGACCTGGTCGCCGCCGGCGACCCTGTGCAGCAGCTCGTCGGGGGACGACGGTTGCACCGCGTCGGGCATCTCGGTCTCTCGGGTCACGAGCTTCAGCATGTCAGGGTTCACCTCCGTGCGCTTCTCAGGGGCCTGTTCACGAGAAGATCGTGACGGCCGCGTCGGGTCGTGCAGGACGCTTCGCGCCTGCGATTGTGGACAGCACGTCGGGTGACGTGGAGTGTGTCCGCTCCCTCCGCGAGGCGCACCGCCTGGGATGGTAAACACGCCGAGGGCCTCGTGGAGGAAGCGGACCGCTGACCCCGGTCTTAGGGAGACCGGAACCGGCGGAGGAGCTTTCGCTCTCACACACTTGGTTCGGCACGAGCTCGCAGCCGGATTGGGCGAGTTTGCGGGCGATGCACGACTGGTGATGTCGGCTTCGGCCGGAAGAGGTGCCAGGCCGCAGAAACGCCTCTCGGCGCGAGGCCGCTCGAAGCGGCTAAATTTGGAGCCCGGGGTTACTGCGGCCCGGCGAGAATCGATGTTACCCGCTGTCTCGGGCATCCGCCTCGACGTTCGCCGGGTGCGAAATCCGCGACCTGATGCGCCCGCCGACTTGCATCGGGCGGGTGGCGCGAGGCAGGGGTCAGTCGAGACTGTCGGTGCGCCAGAGGTGGGCGCAGGCGACGAGGTCGACGGCGAGTTCGGAGAGCCGCAGTGCCCGGCGGGTCAGGTCGGAGGCGTGGTCGGAGCCGATCGAGTCGTGGTCGTCTGCGAGATTCGTGGCCCCGGCGGAGGCGAGGCGGCAGAACGCCGCCCCGCGCTCGAGCGCCGTCGCGAAGTCGCCGACGAACACGCCGCGGAGGATGAGGTCGGCGAGTTCGAGGATCTCCTCCGGGCTGGCCGGCGCCGGGGCACCCGCGACGATGGGGTCGATGGTCGACGACGACTCGACGCCGCGCTCGAAGAGGAACGTGATGTCGGCCGGGTTCTGCCGGATGACCGCCCGCACGAGGTAGATGCGCCAGAGGGCGCCGGGCAGGGTGTGCGCCCCGGCGTGGGCCCACAGCTCGGCGACGGCATCGATGCCGTGGAGGTCGGTGTAGCTGACGAGGCGGTCGAGGATCTCGGGCGACGGGTCGTCTTTGACGCGGGCGACGAGCGCCGCGGCGGACTCGTGGGCGACGCGGTTGATCGTCGCCGGGTCGTCTCCGCCTTGGAAGGCCTCGAACTCGGCGCCGGAGAACTGGGTGGGGCGGTGGAAGTCTCTTGGCATCGCCTCAACGATAGGCGCGACCCCTGACACTCACTCCCCCGGCGGGTCTTCCGAGCGACGACGGCGCCGCGCATGATCCCGTATTGTTGTCGGCGAGGGCCTCTAGCTCAGTTGGTAGAGCATCGGACTTTTAATCCGCGGGTCATGGGTTCGAGCCCCATGGGGCCCACTCTCGAAAGCCCTGGTCAGAGCGCCAAGGGCACACAGATCGGCAGGTCTGCCGCAGTCACCGTGGGGCGGGCGTGGGGCAACGCATGCGGTCAGCCGCGGACGCCGCCTAGGATCAGAGCACATTGACCAGGGGGACCCATGAGACGAGCACTCGCGCTAGCCGGCATAGCGATCGCGGCAGTGGCCATGACAGGCTGCGCCACCTCGGCGGCCGACACCGCACAGGACGCGTGTGTCAAGCACCTGCAGGGTCTGAGTTCCGACCTGGCCTCAGCCGAGTACTCGGACTTCCAGCCGTACCTCGATGAAGACGAGCCGTTCGTCATGGGCCAGTACAGCGTCGACGGCGGCGAGCCTGTCTTCTGGTCGTGCCGGGTCTCACAGGACGACGCCCGAGTCATCAGCACAACAGAGGACTGACCTCCCGTAGAAACGACGGAAAGCCCCCGGACGACCAACTGGTCATCCGGGGGCTTCTACGTTCACCAGCGGGGCTGGGGTCCGCGCCCGGCAACGATGTCGTCGAGAGCGTCGATCGCGCACAGCAGCGTGTCCATCTCGCACTCGGTCGTCGCCGGGTTATCGGCTACGCGGGCCACGTAGTGGACGAACAGGCGCACGACGTCTTGTGGTGTCATCATCGTTCGAGAGTGCCCGACGGACGAAGCCTCATCTGGGTTATCCACAAGCGCTCACTGTCAGGGGCTGGTCGTATCCTTCGGCGCATGGCCGTCCAACCCGACAAGCGCGCCCGTGCGGTGCAGCAAGCCGAAGCGGGTATGAACCTCACGGAGCGGTTCCGGTTCGGCGAGTACACGCTGCAGGCCGCGGCCCGTACCCCGCAGCCTGTCATCTACGAGATCCGCCGGGACCGGCCTGGGTTCGAGGACGGACACAGCGTCTACCGGGACCTGCACGACGGCTGGGTCGTGCACGACGACGAGGTCCGCCACGCCACCCGCGAAGGGCCGCTGGCCTGCCTCGCGTGGTTCGTGGCCCGGCAGTCCTGAAACGACGAAAAGACCCCCGCACCACTCCACGAGGGAGAGTGCGGGGGTCTTCGTGTGTCGTGGACTCAGGACCGCTTCAGCGGCGCCAGCCACGGCAGGTAGAGCGCGATCCAGCCGTTGACGATCGGGTTCGCCATGAGCCGGGTGACGAGCGCGATCAGCAGTCCGGTGACGACCAAGATGCCGTTCAGGGTGAAGAACACCCAGCCCGGTAGGACGACGACGCCCAGTTGCTCGTTGAGCAGGGCGATGGTGATGCCGGCGGACAGGTTCAGCACCGGCACGGCGCCGACCAGGAACTGCACGACCGTGCGGACGGTCGCGCGGATGGGGTTGGCGATCTGGGTGCCGAGCTCGGCGAGCTGCGGGCGCTCGTCGGCGGCGGGTGCGAGGTTCGCGGGGGTGGTGCTCATCGGTGCCTCCTCAGGCGTTGAACTGTTCGGGTTCCTCGTCGACGACGAGGTGCATGGATGCTCGAGCCCGGGCCATAGCCACGGACTCGGGAGGGAGAGTCAGCTCGAGCACCTGCTGCTGTGCGTCGTCGAGCTTCCGCTCGAGGTCTTGCCGGACTCGCAGGAGATCGACTTCTCTCTGCTCGGCGGCGCGTAGCCGTCCGAGCGTGATCTCGTGGTCGCGGCTGCCGCGTTCGAGGCTGTCTCGGTAGTCGCTGATGATCTGGCGCTGGTCTCTGATCTGCTCGTCACGCGACGCCAGGGCCTCCCGCAGCGCCTGCACGGTCTCGGAGTTCGCGGACTTCATGACCTCGATCGCGGCGGCGGCTTGCGTCCGGGATTCGGCAGCGGCCTGAAACGCGAGCGTCGCTGCCTCCTTCAGCTCGCTGTTCTCGACCTCGGTGTCTCCGCGCACGTCCGCGGAGGTGCGCACGGTCTTGGAGCGGAGTGAGAAGTACGCCGTCACCAGGACGCCGATGAGTGAGAGCACTGCGACGCCGAGCGCTGTCCGGTCCAGCGGGGCTGCCGCCACAGTCGTGGCGCCGGCGACGACGGACTCGGGCAGGTGCGGGATGCGCTGCCAGGGCAGGGTGTTCAGCCACACGTCAGGCACCTGCCTTCCGCCGGCCCCGAGCCTGCGCCTTCTCGACTGCGGGGCGCGAGGCGCGGACACGTGCGACGAACTTCGGCACCAGGAACACGAACCGCTCGACGTACGGTGATGCGGCGATGAGTGCCAGCACGACGAGCGCGAGGCGATCCGTGGTCCCGGTGCTGATCGACACGATCGTCTGCGTCAGCACGTAGTAGGTGAACCCGAGCACCATGCCGAACAGTGGTGGGAACTCGACCGTCAGGTGACGGTTCGAGATGACACCGGCCGCGCCAGCGACACCCGCGATCGCGACGATGCCCCACACTATGAAGACCGGCGCCGGTGACAGAAACGGTGTCAGCGATGCCGGTGTGAAACGGACGAACAGGATGGCCCAGATGACGGCGAGGACGTACCGGTAGCTGAGCCACCGGCCGCCCTCGTCGAGGTGCTGCCAGGCCGTGTGGAGCTTGTGCATGTGCCCTCCCCAGGGTGGTGGGTGGGCTACTTGAGGCCGAGCTTGCGAGCGACGCGGTCGACCTTGGCGGACAGGTGCGAGTTCATCGCTTCGCCCTGCTGGTAGTTCAGCGGGCCCTGGTTCTGGCTGTTCGTCGTCAGCGGGATCGCGTGGTCGCGGAGGACGACGGCGAGCGTCTTGTCGTCGGCCTCGTAGACGTCGGACTCGTCCATGCCAAGAGCACGGACGGTCGTCCCCGAGATGGCGCGAGACTGGCCGATCGACACGAGCAGCTTGGTGGTGGCCGGCACGATGCCGGACTGGGTGGCGCGGACGACGAGGGGCATGTCGAACTCCTTGGGGATGGGGATGGGGATCTGGGCGGGGGTGAAGTCGATGGGCGCGATGGTCGCGCGCTCGGGGTAGACGTTGAAGTGCCAGAGCTCGGCGGGCCACATGAAGGACGGGTCGCCACCGGTCCAGACGATGCCGCGCTGCCTGCCGCGGGAGACCACCCAGGCATGCTCGGACATCGTCAGGGCCCGGTTGCGGCCGTCGGGCATCGTGACGCCGAAGTCGATGGCGGATCCCCGCGTCCAGTCGTGCGTGGACGTGAACTCGAGCGCGGCCAGCGCTGCCCAAGGGCCGCCGCGGAGGTAGGACTCCCACGCGCGGCGGAGCATCGTCTGCCGGGGGCGGGAGCGGATGCCCTCGTTCACCGACAGGACGGCGCCGCCCGCGAAGACGGCGCGAGACTCCTCGATGAGGGACCGGACCTGCAGCGCCACGGCGAGGGTAAGGACGTACTGGGTGATGCCACGGAGCGCGCCGTAGCTGGACTTGCCGACTGCGAACTGAGTCACGGTGCCTCCTGTGGGCGTGGGAAAGGCCCCCGCCGCAGCAGGGGCCTCTCGTGGTCTGGCTTAGTACCCGCCAGGTTGGGTGTAGGTGTCGTCGAAGTAGCGCCCACCAGCGGTGAGTACTTCCTTCACGTAGAGGTCGGAGTCGAGCTTGTCGACCTGCGCGTACGTGCGACCCGAGACCGTGAGGTCCTCCATGTAGTACCGGTAGAGGGCACCCGAGACCTGCTGGCTCGCGGCCGACGGCCCGGCGAACGGTTCGTTCGCGGCGCCGTGCGCGCCGACAGCGAAGAGCTTGCTTCCGCGCGTCGCGTCGATCGTGCCGCTGTTGTTCGCGAACGCGGCGTTCAGGATGAACGGCCGCGGCGTCAGGTTCGGGTTGTACGACGGCCGCCACGAGTTCGGTGGATCCCGGCGTGCACCGAGTCGGGGCGGGGACGACGTCGGGAACGTGTTCCCGTCGTTGCCGAACGCGTACAGCAGGTTCGTCGCCGACGGGGACGCGGTGAGTGCGATCGCCGACCAGACCAGGGCTGCCTCGCTGAGCCTGGTGATGCGGCCCCAGAGCGAGACGTAGATGTCGTTGGTCGGGTTCGTGGCGATGTAGTTCAGGATCGCCGTGGGGACGCGCACCCTGAACCCGTCACCGGACGCCGGCGCGACGGTGGTCGACATGATCGCGTGCATGCCGCCCTTGCCGGTGCGCTGCAGCAGGCCCTTCGTGGACGACGTCGACGAGATGCCCTGGTAGTCGACAGTCGGCTGCACCGCGGATGGTGCCACGTTCAGCAGGCGGCTCGCGGTCGCGCCGGCGACGTTCGGTACCGCAGCCCCGGACGCCGGGACGCCAGGGCCCCACGGCCTGTACGGGGACTGCGGCTCGACGAGCAGCAGCGCACCCGTGGCCGGCGCCATGGGGTCGGCACGGTCGACGACCGGGCGGCTGTCGGCGGGTCGGACGTTGTCGAGGCGGATGAAGTTAGCCATCAGCGCAGCCATCCCTTCGTGATGCAGAACGCCTTCAGCCGGGCCGCGACGGTCGCCGCGGTGGCCGGGGTGTAGTGGATGGAGTCGGTCATGATCGACGGCGGCAGGGTGTCGTTCGCGATCGCGGCGAGGTCCGCTGCGGTCGGGGTGATGCCCTGGTCGTAGATCGACTGCGTGACGAGGTATCCGCGCAGGTCGAAGTAGTTCTGGGGGAACAGCCGCGCCAGGGTGTCGTTGATCGCCGTGACCGCCGTGTGGTTCGCGCTCCCGCGAGGCTCGTCGGTTGCCGTGGTCGTGCCGACGGTGACGAACCGGCGCCGGTGGGGGCCGGCGCGGCGTGCCATGGCGAGGTGCGCGAGCACGACCCGGTCGACGACGGGGCCTGCGACGGAGGTGAAGCCGATGTCGTTGCGGCCCGCGAAGAGGACCTGGACGGCGTCGGCCTGCTGCTCGCCGGCGGCCGAGATGAACGGCGTGTTCGCCGGCACCGGCACCGCCGTGCCCGAGGCGGTCCGGGTGAAGACGAGCTGCGTGGACCCCGCCGCCCGCGAGAGCGTCCCGGGAACCCCGGCGAGCGTGCCGACACAGGACCAGACGCGCGCCACGTACCAGGCGAAGACCTGCCCCGTCGTGACCTGCACCGACCCGGCCGCGGGGATCGACCCGCTCGCCGTGGTGAGAAGCGCGACGTAGCCGCCCTGACGGATGGCGACCTCGTCAGCGGTCTGACCCTCGACGCCGCCGTTGTAGACGGTGCCGCCCCACCCGGCCTGGAACACGCCAGGCCAACTGTCGGCCCCTGAGGCACCGAACGGCGGGACCGGCCACCCACGGGTGAGCGAGTCACCCCAGCCCGCCAGTGCCGCGTTCGACGACGACAGCGGCACGATCCCGGACGGGGTCTGCACGAACAGGTTCCGCCCGTTCAGCGACAGGGCGTCGACCTGCGCGTCGGTGAGCCCGTTCAGGCGAGGAGCCCACCGCGCGAGCACCGCCTCGGGGACAGTCCCCGCAGCATCCACGACGAGGTCGGTCTCGCGACCGTTGTCCCCGATGAACCCGGCCACGGCGGTGGATGGGTCGATGCCGGTCCCTGTGCTATTGCCGTAGACGACGCCGGCGGTCGCGAGGGCCCCACCGACGGCGGCGGTCGCTGCGGTGGCGGCCGCGGTGGCGACCGTCGGGTTCGCGGTGACGACGTCGGCGGCGACCTTCTCGAGCCTCGCGTCGAGCTCGTTGCGGGTCTCGGTAGGAAGCCGGATGAGATCAGCGGTGGTCTTGTCGTTGGCGACGGACAGAGCTGCCTTGATGACCCATGTACCCATTACGGCGTCCATTCTTTTAGCAGCGGAGGCATCGACGAGTTGTCGATCCACCAGAGGTAGGCGGTCGTGTTTGGCGGTGCGGTCGGGCCGACCCATGCGAGCTTGCTCGTTGGTTCTGCGTCGACGAGCTCGGCGAGGATGCCGCCCTGCTCGGGCACGCGCAGTTTGAACGAGGGGTAGGACGCGTCGTGGAAGGCGCCGGTGGGCTCGAACCACTTGACGCTGATCTCGTACCAGGTGTCGGGTCGCATGAGCGTGGTCGCGGCGAGCTGCACGGTGAAGCTGCCGTCTGCCGCGGGGGTGACCGAGGTCGGGCGGCTTGCGAGAAGCAGATTCGTCGCGACGCTCGACCCGTCCCCGTCTGCGTTCCGGGGGGTGAAGGTGACGGTGGGGCGGAGCGGGTCGAGAGTGGCAAGCCCGATGTCGAGCAGTCTCCCTGAGACGGTGGGCATGGGGCCTCCTAGATGACTCGGACGAGCTGTCCGGTTGAGTTGTGGACCATGACGGCGCTGTATCCCGCGGCGTCCTTGGTGACCTCGGACATGCCGATGACGCGTAGCCCGCCGCCTCGGATGTTGACGCCGTCGCCGGTGATGATGTCGACGCTGCTGTTGGCGAGGAGGTCGAGGGTGCCCGCGGCGCCGAGGAACATGGTCTGGTCGGAGTACAGCCCGCCGGCGCCGCCGTTGTAGGAGGGTCCGAGGTGCAAGGTGCCTGCGACGATCTCGCCGCCGCCGGTGACCTCGACGTCGCCTGAGACCTTCGTGTCGCCGTTCATCTCCGTGTCCCCGTTCAGGACGGTTTTCCCCGTGAAGGTCACGTCGCCTTTCACCTCGAACTCGCCCGTGATGACGGTGTGTCCGGTGATGTCGAGATCCCCCTCGATCGTCATCTTGCCGATGAACGTCGAGGTGCCCTGGACCTCCATCGGGCCGATGAACGTGGTGTCCCCGAGGACGTCGAGCGGGCCCGAGACGCGCATGGGGCCAGTGACTTCGGCGTTGCCCGAGACGATGAAGCTGCCCGTGACGCGCAACTGTCCCGAGACGTACTCGATGCCGTCGACATGAAGGCGTCCCGTGACCCGCTGCGATCCGTCGACCAGGAGGCCCTCGTCGGATTCGATCGAGACCGCGCCGCGGGTGACGGACGAGAACCCGAGCGGCGACGCCGTCTCGGCTCTCCGGATCGCGTCCTTCGTCTTCTTCGCCTGCGAGGTTCTGAGGTTTCGAACTGCCATCACAGACCCCCTAGCGGTTGCACGTCGAGCGTGATTGTTTTCTCGTGGGAGCCGCTGACACCGACCACGTATTGGTCGACGTCACGCGTGCCCTCCCACCAGTCGTTCTCGTACCGCATTCGAACCACGCAGCCGGGCCGCACCAGGGCTGGGTTGAACCCGACTCCGGCTACCGCCTTGACCTCCCACTGTTCAGTGGGTGCGCCATGGCTGCGTAGCTCGGCAACGCCGTGGGCGTTCAGGTCAGCGATGCTGTCGATCTCTTTGAACGACCGCGACGAGTCGAGGAACGGGATCGGTTTCGGCCGCACCGGGAGCTGCACGAGACCGGCCTCACCGACGCGCATCTTCTTCTCCGAGCCCTTGCCGATCGTGAAGACACCGGTCAGCATCTCCGTGCCGTCGACGGTCGGCTCGACCCCGACCAGGGCGGGACCGGGCACGTTCATCGCGAAGTCGTAGGTCTCGCCGAACAGTCGCGGTTTGCCGATCTGCAGCTCCCATTCGAGACGCCCTGCCGCGGTGAAACGAGGGTTGAAGTGAACGTCGGGTCCGCCGTCGCGGTCCTCGACCTCGGCAATCGCGTTCTCGATGGTGACGAAGTCGTAGGTGAACAACGTCGTGCCGCTGTTCCCTGCCTCAGAGCCGGACGGCATCCCGATCGGTACGTTCCAGCCATCGCCACCATCGGACCGCGACAGCCCAACACGGACGAGCTCGGTGATGACACCACGCAGGCTCTTGTCGCGCACAGTGAAATGCGGCTGACCTTCACGGGCACCGACCCGAAACGGGAACCGCCGGTTCAGGATCAGGCGCAGCTCCTTGTGCCGAACCGTGATCAGCTTGGTCTTCCGATCCAGCGTCCACCCGAGGATGAGACCGGCGAACACAGGAACCCCGTTCCAGCACTGCACGAACGTATTCGCCCAGGGGTAGAGCAGGTCGCGCCACTGGAACCCCATCAGGCCAGACCCGGTCGTCATGACCTTGTGCTGCCCCCCGCCGATGTCGCTCAGCATGGTCGACCACGACGCGTCAGCGACCTGCACGCCGTGGCGGAGATCGCCCGTGATGGTGTCGTGGATCTGGTAGGTCCACACGGGGCAGCCTCCTAAAGGTAGGTGTCGTAGAGGACCGTTTCGAGGGTCCCCGAACCGGAGTCGGGGATCAGCCGGTGCGTGTTGAAGATGCGCCCGGGCGGGATGCCCCAGCCGCTGCCCGACCGGATGGAAGCGAGGGGCACATTCCCGTTCTCGGACAGGACCCCGGTCGCCGTGTCGAGCAGATGCGGGGTCGCCGGGGTCACCGCGCGCGCGATCGACCACGTCGAATCCGGCCCCTCGATCCGGTAGCCGGGCATTGTCCCCCGGACGACGAGCTGCGGGTAAGCCGTCGTGTTCCCGTGGTGGAAGATCTCCTGCGTGGCCCCCGGCCCGGTCACGGCGAGAGGCACTTTCGCACCGAACTTCCGGGGGTTGTGGAAGCGCAGCGAGAACTGGAACCGTGCCTCGCGCCCTGGCAGAGACGTCCGGAACTTGACCGCTGACGCCAGGCGGCCGTCAGCGAAGGACTGCAGCCCCTGGTAGTCGACGTGCACGCGCTTCTTGCCCTGCAGCAGCCCTGTGAGCCGCCGCCCATACCAGCCGAGCTTGTCCGGGCCGAGCTTCGTCACGCACTTGCCGGTGACGATAAGCAGGCGCGCCGCGAGCTCGGTTTCCGAGTCGTAGGACCCGTCGGCGCCCGGCACGACAATCTCCTCGTACCGGGCGTCCGGCGTGTCCTCCCACCCCTCGAAGCCCTCGGCGTCGATGAAGAATCCCTCATCGCCATAGCCACCCCAGAACACCGTGTCGTCGATGCGCATGACTGCATCAGATTCCAGGGCCACTAGTTGCTCCTCATCTCGAAGTCGCGTTCAGCAGCGCTGATGCGGGTCACATCTCCGGCGGTCAGGCCCTCAGGCAGGTTGAACGTCGGCGCGTAGGTCGACCCGCCACCGCCACCAGCGCCGCTCATGACGACGACCTGCGGCGACGGCGGCGCGTAGCGCGGGCGCTGTGCGTAGACGGGCCCGCCGGTCGCCAGACCAGGGACCGACGCGATCAGCGACTTACGCCACGCGTAGACCGCCTGGTGCCCGCCGGCAGCCTTCACTTCACGATCGGTGATGACGTGCTCGCCGTTGGAGAGCCGGAACAGGCCCGCCGTGTCGGACGTCCCCGACCCGGGCCCGTAGATGGCGCCACCGGCGGCCTTGCCCGAAGGAATGCCGCCAGTCCACGACCCAGGGGTCGTGTTTGTCGCCGACACCGCGATGAGGACCGAGCGCGGACGGGTGAGGCTCGCGAGCTTGCGCTCGGCCGCCTCAGTGCCCGTGAGACCAGCTGCCGTCGTGATGTTCGACGGGATGAGGCCCAGCTGGTCCGCGTACGCCTCCGCCGCGGCGCCCGTGATGCCGAACTGCCCGAGAGACTCGATCAGCTTCTGACGCCCACCCTCGAGCGCAGCGGTTGCCTGCTCCTGGGATCCGGTCTGCTCGAGCGTGGCGCCAGCCAGCACCAGGGCCTTCTGGGCCATGTCGTCGAGGGCGTCCTCGTTCGCGCGACCCGCTTCCGTGGTCCGGTCGAGCGTCGACCCGTTCGTGGCCACGGTCGACGACAGGTCGTCGATAGCCGCCTCAAAGTTGCGGGTCGCCGCCCGGACGTCGAACTCCGCCGACGCGAACCCCTCGATGGCGGTCCGAAGCTCCTCGATGTCGACAGACGCGTCGGCCGCACTGCCCGAGAGCTCTGTGAGCCCCTGGGCGGTCTCAGCCGTGGCGCCCTTCATCTCACCTGTCGCCAGGGCCAGCAGCGTCGCCTTGTCCGCGGTGACGCCAAGCTCGTTCGCCTGCTCGACGAGGCTGTTCTTGAAGTCACCGCTGTTGTCGATGAACGAGAACAGCTGGTCGTCGGTCAGCTTGTATTCCTTCTGGAGCTGCGACATCTTCGACTGCGCGTCTTCCAGTGGCAGAGCCGCCAGTGAGCCGCCCAGCTCGTCCAGTCGGTTCCGAGCCTCGTTGACGCCCGAGCCGAACTGACCGGTGAAGACGTCGCCGAGGAAGCCCATCGACCGGGTGTCTGCCGACGATGTGACGGCGTCGAGAGTCTTCCCGAAGTCCGCGAGCGACGCAGTCTGACCATCGAAGAGGCCCTCGCCGAAGTACCCCTGCAAGTCACCGAAACTCGCCTCGACGGTCGACTTGATGTCCTGCGTCTTCAGGGTGTTGCCGAGCTCCTCGGACGACACCTTGATGCCGTTGATCTTCTCGTTTGCGGCCTCGAGTAACGGCAGAGCGACCGAGATGACAGCCAGGGCGCCGAAGCCCTTACCGAAGGCGCCGACGGCCTTGGTCGCGAGTGGGGCTTCGGTTCGCAGGCGCACCATGGCGGTGCGGTACTCGAGGATCTTCGGGGCGCCGAGGAAGAATGCTCCCCCGGCGATCGCTGCGGCCGCGCCGACGGCCGTCAGGTTGAACCCGACGCCCTTCAGCACGTCCGGTGCGCCGTTGTAGACGTCGATCAGCTCGGTGCCGGCCTGTACGAGCCCGCGGAGGGAGCCCTGGGCGTCCTCGGCGGTCTCGATCATGGCGGTGTCGAGCGCGCCGCCGAAGGCCTCGACGTCGCCCTTCAGGTTGTCGAGCCGGATCGCGGCGGTCTCGGCCGCGTAGCCGCTGTCGTCGACGGCCTTCGACCACATGTCGACGCCCTCGGCGCCCGCCTGGTAGAGCGTGGTCGCGGCGGTGATGGTCTCACGTCCGAAGATGACGCCCAGCGACGCGTTCCGGGACTCCTCGTCCATGTCGACGTAGGCCCGGGACAGCTCGCCCGCGGCGTTCTGCAGGCCGAGGAAGTTGCCCTGCGCGTCGTACAGGTTCAGGCCGAGACGCCCGATCTCCTCGCTCGCCAGCTTCGACGGGGCGGTGAGAGACGCGAGCACCCCGCGGAGCCCGGTACCGGCCTGCTCGCCGATGATGCCCTGCTGCGCGAACAGCGCCAGGACACCGGTGGTCTCCTCGAGGCTGATCCCCATCGAGTTCGCGACAGGGCCGACGAACTTCAGGCCCGCGGCGAGGTCGTCGACCGAGCCCATGGCCTTGCCGGCGCCCGCAGCGAGGACGTCAGCGACGTGCGCAGCGTCCTCGCCGTCGAGCTTGAACTGCTGCAGCGTCGTCGACGCGATCTCCGCCGCCCGTGCGACACCGAGCCCGCCGGCCGCAGCGAGGTCGAGTGACCCGTCGAGACCACCCGAGAGGATGTCCGTCGTCGACAGGCCGGCCTTGCCGAGCTCCTCGATCGCGTTCGCGGACTCCGTGGCGGAGAAAACGGTGGAGGCGCCGGCGTCGATCGCGGCGTCGCGCAGCAGATCCATGTTCGCGGCGGACTCGTGCGTGCCCGCCTGCACGTAGGAGATCGCCTGATCGAACTCGGCCGACTTGGCGATCATAGAACCGAGCGCCAGCACGCCTGCGGCGCCGACGATGGCAAGGCCCTTGCCGACCTGCTCAAAGTCGGCCTGGTTCTTCGCGAGCTCCTTCGAGATGCCCTGCGAGAAGTCCGTCGCGGCCTTCCGGCCCTTGGCGAACTCGGAGACGAGCCCGGAGACGGAAGCTCCGACGACGACCTTGATGCTGCGTTCCATCGCGTGACCTCGATTCATCGGGCCCGCGAGGGCGTGCTACTGCTGCTGTGGAGTTGTGCCCTGAGGGCGTCGCTGGCGGCGTGTGCGCGGCACGCGGAAGACCGGCATGATGAGCCCGTTCATCGGATCGACGTCCTGCTTCCGCAGCAGGTCCAGCGCGTCGAGTCGGGCTTTCTCGGCGAAGTCGACGACTGGGGCGCGAACGACGACGCCCTCGGGCGAGCGCACAGGGACGCCGGCGACGAACCGGTACGGGCCGTCCGCGTTGGCCGGGTCCGCGTCAGGCGACGTCGCCTCGGCGATCGAGAAGCCGTGCGGCAGCTCGTCGTGCTCGATCTCAGCGAGGGCGTCGAGCCAGTCGAAGTCGTCCTGCCCGAACTCGGGCTCACGCGTCGTCGTCGCGCCGACCAGGCGCCCGGCAGCGTCGTAGTGGTACTCGGTGTGCTCGACCGGCTCTCGGCCCTGCAGCCGCGACAGGGAGACGCCGAGGGCCCGGGACTGCTCGACAGCGCGGCGCAGCCCCGGGTCGCCGGTCAGTCTTTTTTCAGCCGAGCGACCTTCCGTGCCGAGCGCAGCACGTTGAGGTTCATGACCGCCGTCACGATGTTCTCGACGTCCCAGCCGGAGCCCACTTCGAGGATCGTCGCCCAGTCGTCGTCGTCGAGCTCGACGGGGTTCTTCTCGCCGTCGACGATCTCGACGCCGTTGACCTTCGCGGCCGCGATCGACGAGGCGTGGTTGTTGTAGCCGAGAGACTGGTCGTCGGCGCTGCCGGGGCGCGCCGGGTGCTCCGCCGTGATGTTCACCCACTCGAGGCCGTCGAGCTTCGTGAAGCGCAGCACGTGCATGTGCTCGCGCTCCCGCTCCTCGAGCTCGAGCAGCTCGGCCTGCAGCTTCGCCACCGGCGACTTCTGCGTCAGGCGTGCGCCGGCCTTCTCCTGGGCCTGGCGCGCCTCCGCGAGCTTCGTGAGCAGAACGTCGCGCTGCTCGGCCACCTCGGTGTCGAGGCAGACGGTCACGGTCGTCGTGCGGGGCTTGTAGTTCTGTCGTGCTTCGCTGATCTTGCTCATTGGATCCTCCCCGGATCGTCCCCGGATAGTGAAAGTGCGGGCGGGCGCTCCGGGGAGGACGCCCGCCCGCACAGTTGTGGGTGGTGGTGCTACGCGGTGAGGGCGTAGTCCTCGAGGACCTTCGTCCGCGGCTTCAGCGGCAGCGTCTTGGTCCACTTGCCGTTCGCCGTGGGGATGTCCTTCACCTTCGGGCCGACCTTCAGCGTGAAGATGTCGAACAGATCGCCGGCGGCGGTGTCCTGTTCGTAGGGCACCGCGTACCGGGCGAGGATGACGATCAGGTCACCCTCGACGAACAGCGGGTCGACGACGTCCTCCTCGGAGCCGTAGAAGTACTTCAGGCTCACGGCGTGCGTGGTGCGGCCGAAGTCGGAGAGCACCTCGCGCAGCGTCAGGCGGGCGTCGTCGACGTCCTCCGTGGTCTTCGACGGGTTCCAGCCGTCGACGGTCAGCGAGTAGGTGATGTCCTTCACCGCTGCGCTGGTGACGTCGGCCAGCTTCGGCGGCCAGGTGGCGAACGCCGCACGGGGTGCCGCGAGCAGCAGCAGTGTGCCGTCGGACTCGACGTTGTCGGGGATGAGCAGATCGCGCGTCATGTCAGCGCTCCTTCGTGGTGTCGTCGCCGGGGCCGGCGTCTGTGGTGCCGGCGGCCAGGAGGTCGTCAGCGGTGAGGGTGGTGTCCGCCGCGGTGGGCGGCAGCTCGGGGGTGTTCGGCTGTGCGCGCTTCGCGGCGGCGGTCGGCTTGCCGGCCTTCGTCTTCGCGAGCGGGTAGTCGTCGGGCCAGCGCTTCTGCGTGGCCTCGTCGACGGTGAAAGTGCGGCCGTCCACGACGACCTCGACCTTTGCTCCCATGGGTGCCTCCTCGGCATGAGAAAGCCCCCGGGGTGGCCGGGGGCGAGATGTAGTGGTGGTTCAGGACAGATCGGGGCTGGACTCGAACGAGTACGCCGCGATCGCGTAGCAGACGACGGGGGTCGAGCTGTCGTCCACTTGGACGCCCACGACGTCGTCGCGGCGGATCCGTTTCGTTCGCTGCCCGCCGACGACAGGGATGACTCCCCAACGCGAGGGCGGCGGCCGAAGGTGGTCGTCGACGAACCCGAGGACGAGCTCGGCCGACTCGGATGACTCACCGACCGCGTGCACGACCCAGGACGGACGACGAGTCACGTGCGGGCCCGTCGACCGGTGCTGCTCGTCACGACCGCCCGTCGGGTAGATCAGGACGTACGGCAGCGACGGAAGCGGAGGATCCGCATCCGTCGGGGCGCCGGGGTCGCGTGCGAGCACGACGTGCACGCCGTACCGGTCGTCGGTGAGCAGGGCTTCGAACGCGCTCGTCTCGGCGGCCGTCACAGGTTCACCCTGCGGGCCGCCGTGTCGAGTGCCTTCGCGATGCCCTGCTCGAGGTCGTCGACGTTCTCCTGCAGCGCGGCGGCGCCGAAGCCTCGCGCGCCGAGCGCCTTCTTCGGGGCGCCGTACTCGAGCAGCAGCACGACACCGCCCTGCTTGCCGACGCCCTTCCGGGCGCCGATCTCGAAGTAGATGTCGGAGCCTACGGCGGACGCGAAGCCCTTCCGCTCGTAGTCGATCGAGAACGGTGCGCGGGGCGCGTACTCGTTCCCGGCGACCTTGCCCCGCCATGAGTTCTTCACCAGGCCTGAGTTGAACTCAAGAGCCGGGACGATCTCGCGACCGGCCGCCGCGGCGTAGTTCCCGAGGTCGACCGACAGCCGGTGGAGCTCGCTGGTGTCGACGTAGTCAGTCACCGGACACCTCCTTCACGGGCAGGCGCCGCGACACGGCGAACGTCTGGTGGTGACCGGCCGTGACATGCACCTCGACGGGAGTACTGCCGGCGTCATGGGTGCTGAGGAGAACGGTCGCGACCATCCCCTCGCCGCACTCGGCCGAGCCAGGGGCATCGACCGGAATGCGCAGCTGCGCGCCCTGCTCGACGCGCTGACGGCCCTGCTGCTCCGTCTCACGCGCCGCCGTGTTCGCCGCGACGTACTCGCACACTCCCCAGTAGACCGGCACGTGCTCGACGGTGTGCTTCGCCGTGACCGGATCCGGGCGCGCCGACCGCACAGCACGGCTGACAACGCACGTGTCGGTCATCCGCGCCTCCGCCCGTCGACGAGCGATCGCGCGCATCGTCGAGGACACCATCACGGCCTCCCGAGCGGGATCGAGTAGAAGCCGCCAGCGCCGCCCGAGAAGTCGGACGGCGCGAGGCGGGCCCGCTCGAGAGCGGTGACGTAGATCTGCCCGGACGACAGCGTGCTGTCGATCGTGCTGGACTCCGTGTCGCCGCCCCACGTGCGGAACCCGTCCGGGTTGCGCAGCTTCCGCTCGACCATCGCCACGACGACGTCCTTCACCGTGTCCGACGAGAGGTAGCCGGGGGCTGCCTCGTCGAGCTCGCAGCGGGCGGGGATGCCCCGCACCTCTTCGGTGAGTGTTCGCCATGCGGTGCCGAGCCACTTCGGCAGTACGCGCTTTTCGTCGACGGTCAGGGGACGCTCGAAGGTGTCCTCGACGTCCTTCAGGGCTGCCGGGTTCTCCATGAGCGTCCCCCTCTCGTCAGTCGACGATCTTCGACTCGCCGGTGTCGATGTTCCGCTCGACGGTCACCTCGGTGCCGTCGGGCTTCGTCGACTTGTACCGCTCGGTGCGCGCCTTCGCCTTCGACGCCTTCGCAGCCGGCTTGGTCGTCGGCACGACGGCGTTCACCGTGCCGACGGCCAGCGCCGTCGCGTCGGGCTGCGGCGTGACGGACGACGCCGTCTCCGTCGGGTCCGTGGTGTCCGCGGGCCCGTCGCCGGGCGCCGTGGTCGACGGCTTTTCGACGGACGAGTCGAGCTTCGTCTCGTCGGGGATCGCCGGCGATTCGACCTGAGCCTTCTCGTCGACGTCCTTCGCGGTCGTGCTCTTCGTGGTGCTGGTAGCCATGTGCTTCTCCTTCGGGGTCAGGCGTTACGGATGCCGCGGAGACGAGCGGCGGCCTTGCCACCGAACGTCGCGAGGCCCGTGTAGAACTCGATGCGGGTGCGGTAGGCGGGCTTCTCCTGCAGCTGGCCGAGGTCGTCGACCTGCACCCCGCCGTTGGTGAGGCCCGTGACGGCCCGCTCGGTCTCGTCGCCACCGAACTTGACGGCGTAGATGGACGACGTGTCGGTCGCGGTGCCCATGGGCTCGGTCTGGCCGAGGATGTCGGCGCCGGCGAGGTTCTGACCGGGGTCGAGGATCGCGATCCCGTTCCAGGTCAGAACGCGCTTGCCTGTGGCGTCCTCCCTGACCGTCTCGACGCCGCCGAGACGACGACCCGAGGAGCGGATCTTCGCCTGCAGCCGAAGGTTCGCGTACAGGGCGCCGTTCTCAGGGGTGAGACCGGGCACTGAGGCGACGAGCTCGTCGAGGGCGTCGTAGAAAGCGTGCGCCTCCGAGCCGCCGTTGCCGAGCACCGGGATGCCGTTGGTGCCGGCGTCGATGACCTGGGCGCCGACGAGGCGCTTCTTCAGGCCGTCGAAGCCCTTCGGGTCGACCGACACGTCGCCGTTGAAGAAGTGGTCCTGGTACTTGTACGAGGCCGCCTTCACCTTCAGGCGCGTCTGGATGGCGCGCTGGTCGTTCAGGTCGCCGCGCGTCTGCACGATGAACCGGTCGACGTCGGCGTCGCCACCGAGGATGACGAGCGACTCGAAGGCCTGCACCACGGTGCCGGTCGACTCCGTGTAGGCCTCGTTCACACCACGGAAGGCGACGCCCGGCAGGGTGGCCTCCTTGTTGTAGCCGTAGGCGTTGCCCTCGATCGGCAGGAACGGGATGCGGTCCAGGATCGAGGACTCCTGCACGAACGTCTCGATGACGCCGCGCTGCAGCTTGTTCTCCGAGAGGAGAGCCGCCTGGGGGAGAGTGACAGCCATCTGGCTGCCTCCTTTCGGTGGTTGGGGCTCCTCGCGGAGTGCGGGAGCGTTACTTGCCGGGGGCGTCCGCGTACGCGTCGCGCATGCGGTCGTATCCGGGCTTCGACTCCGGCTTCACGCCGGCGCCGCTCGCGCCGATGCCCGCGGTGCGAGCGTCAGCGGTGGAGTCTGTGGGGGCGACCAAGTACGGGGACTCGGTCGCGAGGGCCTCGAGGAGCTTCTTCACGCCGGCCTCGTCGGCGGTGCCGTCCTTGACGGTGACCTTTGCCAGCTCGGCGTCGTCGACCAGGCGGAGGGCCTGCTTCGGGTTCAGGAACCCGCTCGTCGCTGCGAGCTCGCGGACGGCCGAGGCACGGGCGTCGGCGGCGCGCTGCTCGTCGAACTGCGTCTGCAGCGAAGAGCGGACGCGCTGCTCAATGCCAGCGACGTCGACGCCCTGGCCTCCGTTCTGGCCGTCGCGCAGCGCCTTGATGTCGTCGGGGGTGAGTCCGAGGTCTGTGAACGCCTTCAGCTCGCCCTTGCGGTCGCGCAGCTCCTCCTTCGTGCGCTCGAAAGCGCGGAGGCCCGTGTCGCCGAGCGGCTCGTCGGCCGGAGGGGGCGTGGTCCCGGCGGGGGGCGGGGTCGTCTGCTGGCCGGCGGGCGGCGGCGGAGTGACCGTCCCGGCGCCCTCTCCGGTGCCGCCCTCGTTGTTGAAACGGAGTCGCGGCATGCCGTAGGCGCGCGGGGCGAAGGGATCGAGGTGCGCGGGGAGCTTGCCGAACGGCGATCGCGGTGTGCTGGTGGTCATGGTTCTCTCCTTGGGAGGTGACGCCGGGGGCGTCGGGGGGACCGCTCGGCGGGGCGCCGGCGGGGTCTAGCGGAGGACGCCGAGGAGACGCGCGAGGATGCGCACCTGCTCGGGGCTGTCCTTCAGTCGCTTCAGCTGACGCTCGTAGTCCCGCTCGACGGCAGCCCGGATCTCAGGGGTGAGAGGGTTCCTGGCGCTGTTCGCGGCGAACGGGTTACTGCCACGGTCAGCGGCCTGCTTCCGCAGCACCGCCGTGTGCAGGCGCCGCTCGGCGGCTGTCTGCGTCGCAGGCTCGAGCGGGTCACGGACACCGGAGGCGACCGCCTTGCGGTACGCCTGGGTGGCGCCCTTCGCGGCACCGCCGCGGCCGAGAGCGCCGGCAGCCAGGTCGCCGAACTGGCCGCCCGCGGCGTTGCCCTTGAGGTTGCCGCCCGCGACCTGGTCGCCCGTGATGAAGCCGTTCTCCTCGAGGAGGCGCACGGCCCGGTTGCGATCGCTGCCCGCTGCACGGTAGACGTCGTCGACGGTCATCTTCGACGGGGTGTCCCAGCGGCGCGACTGCCAGCCCCGGCGGTCGCCCGAGCTCTTCAGCGCGTCGTCGGCGAGGCCGCGGCTGCGGGTGTTCACGACGCGGTAGATGTCGCCGCCGTCGCGGATCGCCTGTGCGTCGTTCTTTCCGAACAGGCGGTCCTGCTCGGCCGTCGGCAGCCCCCGGAAGTACTCGTAGGGGTCGACGCGGAACTCGGCGGCCGTCGACTCCTGCCCGGGGATGTGCCTGCAGTCGCAGTCCGGGTGCGACTGGAAGCCCTGGTTCCAGCGGAAGAACTTTCCGGCCAGGGTGATGCAGAACTTGCACGAGGGCGGGTTCAGCATCCGCACCCAGCCGGAGGCCGCCGGGGTCGTCGTCATCGCGGCAGCGACCGCCTGACGGTCGGCGTCACGCACGACGTCGAGCACGACGTCCTGCAGCCACAGTCCCGCCGTGGCGAGCGCCTGCTGCGTGCCGACGCCGGTCAGCATCTCCTGCTTCGCCTTGTAGACCGCGCCGTGCAGCAGCGTCTCCGCCGGACGCCCGTCGCGCGTCCCGCCCTGGAAGCGAGCCGGGTTCACACGGGCGACCGACGTCGCGTCGAGGCCCTGCTCGTCCAGGACGTCGGGGACGTACCGGACGCCCGACGCCGCGGCGAGTCCCTGCGCCTGCAGTACGGTCGCGAAGACGTCGCTGGCGATCGGGTGCCACGACGCCTCGAAGTCTTCGCCCATGCGCCGCCACAGGTCGCCGACGTCGCCGACGGCCGCCGCGGCGATCTCCTGCTGCTCCTGGTAGTGGCTAGCTGCTGCTCTCGGGAGCGCCATCGGTGCCCCCCGTCTCGATCGCAGCTGGTGCCGGCGTGGCCGTCACGTCCTGAAGGGGCCGGGTGATCTGCCCCAGGCGGGAGTTCAGCTGCTCTTCGTCGATCTGGTCCATCCACTCGGCGAGACGGGTCGTCGTGGCGCCCGGCAGCATCGAGTACGCCGCACGCCTCGGGAAGCCCGTCGTGATGAGCTTCTGCACGCCGTCGACGACCTGCGAGAACGACCGAGCCTCGGCGTCGAGCCATTCCGTCTCCGACGTCGGGAGGAAGTCCTCCGTGCCGCCCGAGGCGTAGTAGGCGAGCTCGAGCATGTCCTCGTGGCCCTCGCCGGCCGACAGCTGCAGCTCCTTGACCAGCGACGCCAGGGTGGACTCCGCCGCGGTGAGCGCGTCACCGGAGAGGTTCACCATCTGGCCCAGCTGGTACTGCGGTGGGATCTGCGCGGTGCTGAAGAACGTCGTCAGGAACATGTCCCACACATCGACGTAGTTCGCGAGGTTGGACTCTTCGAGGTCGAAGACCTTCGTGTCCGCGCCCGGGAACGCCATCATGCGGTCGACGCCGACCCGGCCCGGGGACTGGATCAGGGGCTGCATGCGGCCGTTCGCGTCGAGCGCCGGGGTCCCGTCGGTGTTCGTCTTGTAGAGGACGTTCCCGTCCTTGTCGACGACGCGCGGGTCGAAGCCGGTCACGATCTTCTGTCGGAACGCAGCGAACTGCATCGCCAGCAGCGTGTTGAACCGAATCGTGTTCAACGAGTCCTGCTGCGGCATCAGCGGGTCGATTGCTGACCAGGGGCGGCCGTCGGCGTCGGGCTGGTAGTCGTAGACCGCGAACGGCACCCGACGCATCGGGTGCGTGCTCTCGGCCTGCACGACCCACTCGCCGCCCGCTGCAGACCGCTCGAAGCGGACCATCGAGTCCTTGTCGTAGACGATGCCGACCTGGCGCTCGCTGGTGACCGACGAGGGCAGGATCAGACCGTTCGACGGGCGCTCCGTGATCGAATAGACCTTCACCGCGTAGAGCGGCGTGAACGGGTCGTCCGGGTCCATCTCCACGTGCACGCGCTCGTACGACTCGGGCCGGACGATCGGGCGTGCCCGGTTCGCCTTGTTGACCCAGACCGACGCGATGCCGCGCCCGTGGATCATCATCGAGCGGTAGATGAGGTCCTGGCGGGTGTCGAACTTGTTCGCCTGCCACGCCCCCAGCCAGAGGGCCTGCTCCGCCTCCTCCCCGAGGTTTGTTCGGATCGAGTCGGCGCGCATGCGCTGCGTCGGGGCGCCGACCGCGATGCCGAGGACGTTCGCCGGTGCCTGCTCGCGCAGGTCCTCGTATTCGAGCGACGCGCCGTAGGGAGCGAACGGCAGATCCTGCTTGCCGTGCACGTAGTCCTCACGGCGGCGCACAAGCGTCGCTCGTCCCTCCAGCTCAGACTTGCCCCACTCGAGACGCTTCCTGGCGAGTGCGTGGTCCATGACGGCCATCCCGCCTCCTTCGTCTAACTGAATCCGTAGAACGTCGTCGAGATCGCCGGCGCCTTGCGCTTCGCGAGGTCGTCACCCGCGATCGCGTCATTCACTGCCTCGTGCGCCAGCGTCGCCGCCATCACGGCGTCGATCTTCTGGCTGTGGGACGCCTTGCCGAGGATGTAGGTCTTCCCCGCCCGGCCCCGCATGACCGCGTTCTTCAGGTGCGTCTCGACCGTGCGGTCACCGTCGTGCGTCAGCCCCGACTTCGGGTCGACGATGTCGTTCCGGAACCGCTCAAGCGACTCGTGCATCGGCTTGACCCGGTACGTCGGCCACTCGATGACGCGCTTCTCGCCGTACCGCCCCTGAAGCGCCGACACCTGCGACTCCCACCCCGGAGGGTCGAGGTACGCACGCACGACGTCGTAGCTGGCGAACACGTGCTCGAACGCCGCCATGACGTCCTCGCGCGGGATCCGCCCGTCGTGCTCAGCCGGGTTCCAGATCGTCGGCCGCCCAACAGCATCGAGCGGGGTGAACTGGTGGAAGTCGAACGTCTCGAGGCGGATCGCCGTCCAGTCGTCGACATCGGACCCGTCGAACCCGAGACACACCGGCTCCGACAGAGGCCGATCGCGCGCCTCGACCTTCGTCTTCCACGCGTCCAGCGCCGTATCCGCGAGCCAGGCGCCCGTGCCGGTGACGACACGGTTGCCGAAGAAGCGCTCGGCCTGCGCCGGGTCGCGCTCGAGCAGCTCGGCAGCCTCAGCCTCGATGGAGTCGAGGTCGACCCACGGCGAGCCCTCGTAGACGAACGCATGGATCCGGCGCCGCTCCCGCTTGTTGCGGTAGGAGAGGTTCGCTGGCGGCTCCCGCCAGTAGCGGAAGACGTCCTCGGCCGACGACTCGCTCGTGGACTGGGCGACGCTGTCCGCCGCCGGGTTCCACGTGTTCGTCGTCTCCATCGACCGGCCGCCCATGCCGGCGGCGCCGCGGCGCTGCGTCTCGTAGACGTCGCGCATCTTGTTCTCGCGGGTCGCCAGGCCCGACTCGTCCTGCAGCGCGAAGCTCAGCGGGTTGCCGAGCCGGGAGAGGGCCGAGGCGGTGACCTTGTCGATGCGGTCGAGCTCGGGGTCGTCGTTCTGTCCCGCGATCTTCATGAAGTTGCCACGGGGCAGCAGAAGGTCTGACAGCGGCCCGAGCGAGATCATCGCCCGCAGCGGCCGCCAGACGTTGTTCACCTGCTCTTCCGAGATCGCCGTCATCTGGATCAGCGGCGACGGGTGCCGGATGCCCATCGGCTCGTGGGGCAGGTACTCGTACTCCCAACCGCAGCCGCAGCCGTGCTCGGAGCACGCGTAGCCGTCGCCGCGGCCAGCCCAACCGCCGAAGATCGATGGGCCGACCGCCTCGAGCGCGACGACTCCCGCCGTCCACGGCCCCTTGCCGAGCTTCTGCGGGCCGACGATCTGCGAGCGCCGGTAGACGAATGCCTGGTTGAGTAGCGGCGCCTCCGGGAGCCACTCGGCTTCCCGGCGGATGCGGTAGTGGTTCGCCGTGCACCAGAACTGCCAGTCGGCCTGCACGAACTCCCGGCCGCGAGCGAAGCCGTTCGGGACGCGTGCGTGCTGAGCGAGCCACGCATCCCCGATGTCGCCCAACGTGGGGAAGTCGACTAGGTAGTCGCTCACTCTGCAGCTCGCAGACGCCGCACCGTCGGCCCGGTCTTCGTCGAGCTCGTCGTCTTCGTCGCCGTCGGCCCCGCGTCACGCTTCGCCCCGAGCTCGTCGACCGCCAGGCGCCAGCCGTTCTCCTTGAGCCCTGCCGGCGTCATGCCGATCTGATCGGCAAGCCGGTGGACCTGAGCGAGGGTCGACGCCGAGGCGTCCATCTCCTCGGCCCGGACAGCCCAGCGGGTGTACTGACCGACCGCGTAGACGCGCCAGCGCTCGGCGTTCCACATCGCAGCCTGGGGAGTCCTCCAGAGCGTCTTCCACAGCGCTCTCTCGCGGGCAGTCGCCGTCGGCAGGGGCCACGCAGGTACACGCCCAGTGAAGCCCTCACGGGGCAGCAGCTTGTACGTCAGCCCCCGACGCTCGCTGGTCAGCGAGTCCGGGTCAGCCTGCGGTCCAGACCGGTTTCGAGCGCCTCCACGGGCCATGCAAGATCACGTCCTCAGCGGTCACGGACCGCGTCAGGGAGGCCCCACCAGGGGAGGGGCCGCAGATGTTTGAACCCCGCGCACTACCGAGAGCCATCCCCGGCGGTCCGGGATGCCGGGCGTCGAGGGGGGTCACCCCCACCCCCTGAGGGGCTGGTATATCGATATTTCAGGGGGTGTTTGGGGGTGTGGTTCAGGGGGTGTGTGTGAGGGCGAGGACACCTGTCACGGCCTCATGCACTGCGGTGTCGGGTACTCCTGCAGCGTGCAGGGTGAGGGCTGCGTCGATGGCGTCGGCCCTGTGTGTGGCGATGCTGTCGGCTGCCCTGTACTCGTGGCCGCAGGCACAGTGTCCGTCTGCCTTCGTGCCGTGCTCGATCAGCTCGGCTGCTATCTGCTGCGCGCGTGTCATCGGTGTGCTGCCTCTCCGCCTGCTCGCCTGTTGCAGGCCCGGTGCTCGGGGCCTGTCCATGCCTGCCTGTCGTCGGTGTGCCCGAGGTCCCACGGTGTGCCGGCCTCGATGAGCTGGTGGCAGCGGGGGCACGTGACTCCGCCTCGTGCGACGACGGGTGCCCACTTGGTGCGCAGCCTGTCGTGCTCGCTGGTGTAGCCCCGCTCCTGCCTCGTGCCCCGCTGCCTGCTCTTGGCCCGGGCGTGGGTGGGGCAGCGGCCTGACCTGTCGACGATGACGGGGCAGCCGTGCTCGGTGCACACCGGCATCAGTCGTCGCCTTGCCACTCCGGTGCCGGGACGAATCCCATGCGGTGCGTCGATGGCCAACCTGGCTGTGACTCGACCATGGTGTCGTTGTCTCGGTGCTCGTGCAGCAGCTCACCCTCGGGCTCGGCCTTCCGGGTGCGGGAGATGTCGATTGTGAAGCGGATGCGCATCAACGGGCGAGGTACTCCGACAGCGGCACGATGCGCTCACCCTCGGTGACGGTGACGCCGTGCGTGACCTGGTGCACGGGTTCGTACGTGGCAGCGAAGATGTCCGGCTTGCAGGGGTAGAACTCGCCCTGCACCCCGCGGATGATGTAGTCGCCGCCGTGGTACTCGCCACCACTGTAGGTCGACGAGTGGAAGGTGTCGGCTCTCATCTTGCCTTCGAGAGTGGGGATGTCCAGCGCGATGTAGACGTCACTCGGATCGCTCGGCTTGGCGAGACGAATGACTTGTCCTCCGCACCACGATGCCACCTCATCGACGTTGGTGCGGGTGAGCTGCATGGCTTCGATCTCGACGGGCTTCTTGCGGAACTTCGTGGGAGTCATGGTGTCCTTCTCGGTACGTTGTGGCGATGGAGATCTTGTGGGGCGTTCTCATCGTCGGCGCGATCGTGGGCGGCGCGTGGCTCGGGCTGCGCGTGCTCTTCCCGTCGAAGCCGATGGAACCGACGCGCGCGGCGCCAACGATCACGCTGCACCGCAGAGGACAGGCGCCCGTGACCAAGGTCATCGAGCCCTCGGAGGGCAGCTTCAATGACTGGGTGGCCGAGATGGATGCGAAGTCCAAGGCCCTGCGTTCGGGCCAGTCGGCGCCGAAGATCACCGTCGCCGAGCTCGACCCGACGCTGGCCCTCGCTGACCTGCGCCCGGTTGACTCGTCCCGGTTCCGCATCGTCGGCACGGCGGCGTACCTGACAGACGATGAGCGTGCGGTGTTCGGCGGGACCGAGTACGTCCTCGTGCACGAGACCGACAACGAGCACGACGCGAACGCGGTCGCCGTCTACGGGCAGGGCCGGAAGGTCGGCTACCTGTCGGCAGCGAAGGCCGCCGGCATCGCGCCACAGCTCGACCGTCTCGGCGCTGGTGGGTACACCGTCGGCGGCGCCGGCACCAGCGACGCCAGCATTCGCCTCTGGGTCGATATCCCGAAGGCGGCCGCCCTTCGCGCTCACGGCCTCTGACCGGTACGCGGTTGGTAGTGGGTTCGAGCGGGCCCGCAGGTGCGCCTCGCGATACGGCCGGAAACTGACCCGCGATTGTGGACGCTCTTCGGCTCGTGCGACTCCGCCGTTGACGGGCCCGCTCGAAGTGGGATCGGTGCGCACTGCACCCCGCTGCTGGGTGTGCGTCCCTCGCAGCCACTGTCCGGGCGTCACACCGGGTTCAGCAGGAGAGGGCGCCGTGAAGGCGCGTGTGGGTGGTGGCACCGAAGACGTGCGAGAGGCCGCGCACCGGTGATGGTGTGCGGCCTCTCGTGTGACCCGGCGCTTCCGACAGCCGGTGGGTCTGACCGCTCCCCGCGCTAAGGGCGACAGGAGGAGGTGCGGGGGAACGCCAAACCGCCCGGGCCTAGGGCCTCGGGCGGTCGGGTTCGCTGGCGCCATGCTACTCACAAATGGCCCAAGCCCGCAAGTACACGGATCGTGAAGCAGATCAGTCGTCGTCTGGCGGTCGGTTCTCGATGACCAGATCGCCGCTGATGATGAGCCCGCCGTCTTCCATCACGGGCCCGCCACCTTCAATGGTCCAACCTCGTCGCGGCGAACCCGGGGTCTCGGGTTGCGTAGCGGGGATGTCGTCGCTCATGGACCTGTCTCCGTTCGTGCGTGCGTGTCACGGATCTTGACCCGCTTCGTGCGCCACAAGGCGAGCAGGTCCTCCGTGTTGACGTAGACGGTACCGCCCGCCGTATACGTCGCGAGATCCCCGTCAGCGATGTACCGGTTCAGCGTGCTCTTGCCAATGTCGAGCTCGAGGATGGCCTGCCGCTTCGTCCACCACTCGGATTTCGGGTCAGCGTGCTCCTCACGCAGCTCGTGCATCAGCTCCCGCACGCGGCCGGCCTTGATGAACGCGGCTGCGTCCTCGGTGTGGCCGCAGAACGAGCACGACAGCACGAACCCGTCGACCGGTGCGTCGTCGGGCCACGACGCCCCGAAGCTGAACCGGTCGCACACGGGGCACGGCCTGTCGAGGACACCACGGGGCGGGGTCGGGGCGGTCGGGTACTTCTTCCGCAGCGCGTGCAGCATCTCGCTGACGTCGTCGAAGTACACCTGGCCTGTCTCGTGGTCGCGGATGCGGTCGTGGCGGACGAGCAGCCACTGGGTGACGACGTCGAGCAGGCGGGTGGCGCCGGCGGCCGTGGTCTCGGCGCGGAACCCTGCAGCCTCACGGTCGCGGGACCAGTGCACGAGGACGGCCGACGGCGGGGCCACCTGGTAGATGCCGGCCCAGTAGTTGACCCAGTAGAGCAGGCGCGCCCAGACGTCGTCGGTGTCGTCGACGGCGTCCTCCCGAAGCGGGAGTGGTGCCGACTTCGATGCGGCGCGGGGCATTCCGTCCTGGGCGCCGCCGAGGCCGGGGACCATGAGGGCTCGGACGTAGCCGACGAGGGCAGGCGCGCTGACGAGGCGGTTCCGGGCACGGGCGGCAGACAGGCCGAGGAGGTCCTCGTCGGTGGGGGTGGTCAGGGTGTCGAGCTCGGTCACGAGCGGGCCTCCTCGGTGGTGGGAACGTGCAGGAAAGACTTGACGGCGCGCTTCGGCCGGTCAGGGGTGAACCACGGCGCCTGATCTGCGGGCGGGTACTCGACGGTCCAGGCTCGGCACTGCCCGGCGCACCCGTCGTCGACGTCGCAGGTCACGAGCTCGTAGTGCTCGAAGTCCGGGCCGTACGCGATCGTGCCGAGCGACCAGTGCTGGCACTCCGTGTGCGGGCACGGGCCCAGGACGGGAGCGGGCCCGTAGTCGCGCCACCACCGGATCTCGTCGGGGTGGTCGAGGTGGGCGTCAGCCACGGTGTGCCTCCTGGTCGAAGTCGCCGCGCTCGATCCGGGCACGCATGCCGTCGTAGATCGCCCCCGTCAACGGGTTGCGGTGCCCCTTCTTCGACAGCAGCCACGCGAGCAGCTTCGGTCGATCGAGCGGGGGCGGTGTGGGGGTGGCGCCGTGCGTGGCGGCCTCGAGCTTGTCGCCCATCAGATGCCGCCCTTCCGCAGTGCTGCCGCGCGGGTGTGCAGCTGGGCGAAGGACACGTACGGGCCGATGAGATGCTTCGTGACCTCGTCGAGCGCCTGCGCCTTCACCTCGGCGTCGTGTGCCGCCAGGAGAGCAGCAGACTGGACTGTGCCGAGGATGCGCTCAGCGTCGGCGACGTCGGCGAAGCTGATGCGCATGATGCTGGTCTGCAGGTCTCGTACCCATTCGGAACGATGGGCCTGCCCGAGCTTCGCCTTCGCCTGCTCGATGATGAGCGCGAGGGCATCGGCTCGTTCGTGTTCAGCGGCGAGAGCGGCGATGACCTCTCGCAGCCGCCGGTGCAGTTGATGCGAAGCAGGTGCGATGCCTAGCGCCTCACAGCGGTCAGCGTCGGCAACGTCGCGGCGACCTGCTGCGATCAGCGCGTCGATGTCGGGTCGGGTGTCGTCGCTCATCAGAACGGGGTCTCGTCGTTGTAGCCGCCCGCCGGCGCCGCGGGAGTCGCCCACGCGTCGCCACCGGTGCCGCCAGGCTGCGCCGTCGCCCACGGCTCAGCAGGGGCCGCCCCGACCGCGCCTCCGCCCTGGGGTGTGCGCTGCGCCTGGCCGCCCTTCAGGACCAGGGCGACCTTCGGGAACTCGATCACGAGCTTCGTGCGGTCCTCGCCCTCCCGTGTCCGGTACTCCTGCGTGGCCAGCTGCCCGGTCACGATGACCTCGGACCCCTTCGACAGGGACGCCATGACCGCGTCCGCGTCGCCCTCCCAGAAGGTTGCCGTGATCCACGACGTCCCGCCGACGTTCTCGTATCCGCCGCCCTCGAGCTTCTTCGACCGCTGCTGCGGCACCGTGATCTCGGCGACGCTCTTGCCGTTCGCGGTGCGGCCCTCGGGGTCCTTCGACAGCCGGCCGTTGATGGTGATGTTCGGGTTTCCCATGATGTCCTGCCTTCTGGCTCAGTGAGCCGTTGTGTCGCCGGGGCGCACGTTGCGCTCCCGGATTGCCTGTGATGCCTCGAGCGCGGCCTCCATGACCAGCTGCCCGTAGGCGTGCGCCTCCTCGACGGTGAGCGCCACCCGGGCGTCGCCGGCCTCGAGCGTCACGCCGTCCTCGTCGTTCGCCCACGCGTCGGCCACCGTGACCTCGCGCGTCCTCGTGATCGCCATCAGCTGTCCTCCCATCGCTCGAGCTCGACGTCGATCGCGCCGTCGATGTCGAAGACCGCGCGGTGCTCGCCGCTGTGGTCCTCCTCGCGCTCGCAGAGAGCACCGGTCGCCGGGTTCTCCTCGTTGCAGGTCTCCATGTCGTCCTCCTCAGATGTCCAGCTGCGTCGACCCGAACGGATCGAAGCTCTTGTCGCGCAGGCGCGCGTACTGCCCCTGCCAGTCGAGGACCACCGTCCCCATCTCGCCGTGCCGGTTCTTCGCCACGACCACCTCGAGGTCGCCCGGCTTCTTCGCCCGGTCGTACGACAGCAGCAGCACCACGTCGGCGTCCTGCTCGATCGCCCCGGACTCCCGGAGGTCCGTCAGCAGCGGCGTCCTCGACGTCCGACCCTGCGGCGGCCGCGACAGCTGCGACAGCGCGATGACTGGCACCTGTAGCTGCTTCGCCATCTTCTTCAGCCCCCGCGAGAACTCCGCGACGTCCTGCTGCCGGTTCTCCTTCCCGCCGCCCTCGATCAGCTGCAGGTAGTCGATGACGACGCCGGCGAGCTTCCCCTTCCGGGCGACCGACCGGACGAACGAGCGGATCTGTGTCAGCGTCGAGATGTCGTCGCCGATGAAGATCGGGGCCTCCTGGAATCGCTGCCGGGCGACCGCGACGCGGCCCCACTGCTCCTTGTTCAGGTTCCGGTTCCGGAGGTTCTTCATGTGGACCTCGCCGTACTGCGCGATGAGGCGGATCTGCAGCTCGTCCTCGCCCATCTCGAGGCTGATGAACGCGACCAGGCCCTCGTGAGCGAGGCGCGTCGCGCACTGCAGGCCGACGATCGTCTTGCCCTCACCGGGCCGGGCGCCGACGATGATCAGGTTCCCCGCGGCCAGGCCGCCGATCAGCTTGTCGAGTGACGGCCACGGCGTCGGCACGTACTCCGGCTTCTCGTCGAGCCGGTCGATCAGCGCGTCGATGGTCGACCCGACGGCGTGCACGTCGACCCGGGCGCCGGCGGCGACCTTGTCGATCTCGGCCCGGGCGTTGTCGGCGAGCTCGAACGCGTCGCCCTCGGTCGCCTGCCCCATCTGAGCGACCCGCATGCCCGCGATCTGTAGGCGGCGCCGCAGGGCGCGGTCCTTCACGATGTCGATGTAGAAGCCGACGTTGATCGCCGACGTCGGGATGCCCTGCATCTTGAACAGGTACGTCGGGTCGAGCTTGTCCATCTCCCCGGTGCGCCCGAGCTCGTCGCTCAGCGTGATCGGGTCGACGGGCTTGTTGTCGTGCGCGAGCCGGGCGGCCGCGCCGACGATCATCTCGTGCCGCCAGTCGTAGAAGTCCGACGGGACCAGGCCGTCGAGGACCTCCCACACGGCGGCCGCGGCGAGCATCATCGAGCCGACGACGTACTGCTCGGCCGCGAGGTCGTGCTGCGGGCCCCGCGTCTCGACGTCAGACATTCGACACCGCCGTGACCCACTCGAGGTCGTGCTGGTTCGCGTCGAACTCAGCGACCGTGACCCCGTGCGCCTTGCACCAGTCGGCCTTCTGCTCGGCCAGCAGCTCGTCCGTCGCCGACGGCAGCACGCCCGTCTCCGGGTCGACCTGAAGCCGCTTCACGACGTCCGCCGGCATCACCCGACGCGGCTCCTCGCGGTAGTGGTCGACGACCGCGCCACGCACGTCCGCCGCTGAGTACCCGCCCACGAGCTCGTGCCACGCCTCGACGGTCATCTCGTTGATCAGTCGCCCGTCAACGGACGAGACCCAGGCGAGGACGATCGCCAGTTCCGATTTCTTCATGCTCTTGCTCCTCTCGCTCCTGATAGCCCCGAACGAGATCGATCGAGTGCTGCTGCTTCTGTGCGCCGCTGCCTCCACCACGAGGCGGCAGCGGGTCGTCATCCCACCGGCCCTGGTTCAGCCAGGTCGCTGGCATCGGGATGAACCGCTGCTCCTCCCTCGACGGGAGGTTCGGGTCGGCCGCGAACCGTCGGGCGCCGGCGAGGATCTCGTCGGCCGTCGCCTTCTTCAGCGCGGCCCGAAACGCCTTCTCGGCCGCCAGTCGACCCGTGTGCCGCGGATAGACCTTGTAGAACATCCCGAACGGGTCCTCGTCCCCGGTCACCTTCACGACGTCCCGGCTCACCCCCGCAGGGGGTATGGGGGTGTTCTTAACGGGTTCTTCTTCTAGGGGTTCTTCTTCCTCGGCACGTGGTGCCGTTACCTGGCGGCACGTGGTGCCGTTACCTGCGCCGCCCCGTGCCGTTGGGGTCAGCTCAGTAACGGCATCGTGTGCCGTTACCTCCATGCCGTTCGGATGCAGCGTGTAGCTGTTGCTCGTCCGGCCCCCGCGGCCGTTCCTCCGCATCGAGGCGACGACGCCGAGCTCCCGCAGCTCGGCGAGTGCGTCCTGCACCTTTCGCGTGCTGCACCGCGCCTCGGCGGCGATCGTCTCGTGCGACGGGTAGATGCCGCCGCGGCCGCTGTGTGATGCCAGGGCCGCGTAGACCGCGATCGCGTAGGGGCTGATCGTCGTGTCGCGGATCATCCAGTTCGGGACGGCCGCGAAGCCCGGGGTGTCTGGCGTGCCGCTGTCGGTCATCGCCATGGTGATGTCTCCTTCGGTGTCTGGTGCACGCCGCCGTCGTCGTCCAGGAGGACGAGACCGTGCACGGCGTGCTCGATCGGTGTTGCTGTCGGGTCCGCGAAGCCCGAGATCTTGATGCCCCGCCGCAGCGCCTCGGCCTGCAGTGCCGCCTCGGCTTCGATGCGGCCGTTCAGGATGCTGTCGAGCCACACGACGTTCGAGGGGCGGTGCTTGTCGCGGCGTCCGCCGGCGCCGCCCTGGCGGTGCTGGGGGACGAGCCGGTCGGACTCCTGGCCGGTCCAGGCGCATCGGTGCCCGTCGCGCTGGTCGAGCACGGCCAGGAGCCCTCGCGGTGTCGGGCTGCTCACGCGGCCGCGGCCTCCTCGATGCTGGCGACGCGCGCCTCGACGTCGCTCAGCTCGTAGCCCCAGCCCTGCAGCGTGCGCAGGTGCGGCCGGGCCGTATCCGGGAACTGCCAGCCCTTCTTGTCGAAGTCGTAGCCACCTTCGGTAGCGCCGAGAGCGATCCCCAGGAGGATCTGCGGGGCCCGCCCAAGGTGCTGCTGCAGGTGCGGCGCCGCGACGCTGCGCATCGACCAGGCGTCCTTCTGCTCGAGGTCGAGCAGCTCGGCGATCGCCGTCCAGTGGCCACCGGCATAGGCGGCCATGCTCGTCTGGATAACGTGCGCGGCGACGACTGCCTCCCACCCCTTCGGCATCGTCTTGCGCTGCAGGAGCGCGTGCAGCCACGCGCGACGCACGGTCGAGGCAGCAGTCCAGGCCTTCGTGGTCTCTCGGTCGGCTCTTTTCGCCGCCTTCTCCTCCTCGGTCGGCTCGACCTTGGGCTCGTCCATCCCGTAGGCCCACCAGCCGTTCTCAGCCACGTGGGCGACCGCGTAGCCGATGCCGTATGAGTCCGGGCCGCGGCCCCCCTCGGGCGTCCACTCGCCGTAGCGGCGCTCGGGGTAGGCGAAGAGATCGTGGGGTGCCTTCGCCAGCACTGCCTCGACGGTGAGCTTCGTACGCCCGACCGAGCCGACGTAGACACTGTCGAGCTTCTGCATGGTCTTGTCGCTGTAGCTCGGCGCCTCATCGATCAGGGCCAGGCCCTTCTCGCGAATCTCGCCGGCGACCTCCGCCAGCTTCCGGGCGTGCTCGATGTCGTCGCGGCGGCGCTGCGCCAGGTGCTCGAAGCCTCGCCCGTCCGCCGCGGCTTCCACGAGCTCAGCGACGACGTCCGGGTGGCCGTCGAACTCGAGGAGGACGGCCGCCTGGTCGAGCGTGAGCTCGTGCTCGACCAGCGCGGTCGACGCCGTCTCGTTGCCACCCACCTGGAGGGCGACGTCGACGACCTTTCGCCCGAAGCCGGTCTTCTTCGCGATCGCGGCCGCGGTCATGCCGAACAGCTCGAGCTGCTTGACGGCCGCGACGGACTCGGCCACCCCGAGACCCTCGCGCTGGTCGTTGACGACGAGCTGGTCGACGATGCGCGCCCCCTCGTCCTTCAGCGGGTCGACGACGAACACCGGCACTGCGGCCACGCCGGCGTCGACGGCGGCCAGGGTGCGGCGCTGACCGTCGATGACGGCCAGGCCCTCGTCGACCCGCTGCACCGTGATCGGCACCATGACGCCGTGCTGCTTGATGCTGGCGACGAAGTCCTTCGAGATCTTCGTCTCCGTGCGGACGTTGGCCGCGATGATGAGGGTCGATGGGTCGACACGCTCGATGGATTCACTCATGGCTGTCTCCTTCGGTTGCCTGCTCGCGGTTGTCGCGGGGCAGGGTGTTGCTCTGCTTCTTGGGTCGGCCCTGCTTGCTCGTCTTCGCGAGACCGAGCTGGTTGCGGTAGAGGCCGACGGTCTTGTTCGAGATGTCGAGCTGCGCCCCGATGGCCACGTCCGACAGGCCCTGGGCGTGAAGCTCGCGCAGTCGCGCTTCGACCTCGGTTGTGAGTCCCGAGGAGACGCGAACGATGCGGACGTGCGGGGCCGATTCGAGTTGACGGCGCACGAGCTCGCGGACGAGGGAGCTGACCTCGGTGTTGGTGGCCTGGGCCACCCCGTAGAGGCGCTTGTAGTGCGACGACGGCAGCCACGTCTTCACCTCGACGTCGAAGTCGTTCATGACAACGCCGCCGGTAGGGTGACCGCATGGATGCAGCAGAAGCCCCCTTCGGCCCCGGCCAGAGCCCCCAGTACCGCAAGGACATCGACATCGACATCGTCGGTGATCTCTCCATGGCGGCCAACGCGCTTGCTGATCTCGAGGAGAGCGGCACTGTCGACCTCGAGCTCCTGCGTGTGGTTCGACACCTGCATGCAGCCGTCCGTGACTTGGCGATCTACACCGGCATCGACTACAGCTAGGCCGCTCACGAGACGACCGCGATCGCGTCCGGGGCGACCATCGTCGGCAGCACGTCCTGACCCATGAATAGGGCCACCGCGTGGGCCGTGTGCACGACTGTCCGCACGACGCCGTCGGCCAGGTCACCGTCCGTGGTCGGGACGGTGACGGTCGCACCGACCTGGTCGCCCGACAGGAGGGCCGCGTACGTCTCGCGCCGGTCAGCCACGGCGGAACCTCACCTCGACCTGATCGAGGTTCGTCGACGCCGCCTTCCCGTAGACGTCGCTCGAGGCGATGGCCTCTCGCAGCAGACGCGGGTTGTCGCCGACCGAGGTCTCCTCGACCGTCGTCGCTCGCGTGAGCAGCCGCCCGGTCGCGGAGGTCACGGTCGTCGTCACTTCGACGTTGATGTACATGGGGTCCTACCTCTCCTCGGGCACGTGGCCCGAAGCTCCGAATCGTGACGCCGCGCGGTCATCCGCACGGTCCGTCCTGTGGTTGTCCATCGCCGCAGCGAAGGTGTCGAGCAGCTTCCGCAGCCACTGCTCCCGCTTCTCCTGCACCAGCTCGTTCAGCCGCGCGACGTCGTACTCGTCCGACGCCTCCGCCATCTGCTGAGCCAGCGCCCGAGTGACCTTCTCCGGGCCCGCGACGAGCCGCACCGTCTCCCGGGCGAGGATCCGCTCGGTGGCGTGCTTCGCCTTCGCGTAGTCCTCGCCGGCCTGCCGCAGGGCCTGCGCGACCTCGAACCGCATCGCGACGAGCTGCGCCCCGTACGACGACCCGAGGGTCCGCCACACCGCGTCGACGAGCGCCACGTGCAGGACGTCGTCCCGCGACGGGTGGTGGATACCGACGGTGCGCAGGACCTCCGCGATGCGGGGGTCGAGCACGGGGCCGTCGACGACCTCACCCGTCGCCGGGTCCACGCCGTTCACGAGTCAGCGCTCCGACGGTCGATCGCCTGCACCCACTGCTGAGCGACGGCCGCGACCTGGATCAGCTCGTCGCGGAGCTTGGTGGGGTCGGACTCGGCGAACGCTTCGAGCACTTCCTCGCGGAGGATGACGAGCCAGGTAACCGTGCCCTCTTCCGCGCGCAAGTCCGTGCGCTGCTTCGCCCACTCGGCCTGTCGTATGGCGCGGTCGCCGCCCGTGCCGTCCGGGTGGTTCTGCTCGCCCCACTTGGAGTCCTGGCGGTCGCGCTCTCGCAGGACCTCGACGGCGATCTCCTCGGCGTCAGCCACGGTCCCCACCGCCCGTCTCCGGCTCGCCCTGCTCCATGCCCTCGAGCGGCGGCGTCTCTTCCTCGCCCGGACGCACGGCCTCGCCCTGCGGGATCGGACGCGTCGCCCACTCGGACCCGGACGCCTCACCCTGAGCCGCCCACGGCTTCTCCGGCTCCGGCGACGGCGGTACCGACTCGGCTGCCACCTGCTGGGCGAGCGCCACCCCGACCGCGCGCAGCGAGTCCAGCAGCTCCTTAGACCGCTCGTGCGCGGGCACCTCGGCCCACAGCGCGTTGATCTCCTCCGTCGACGCCTTCGTGCGCGCCTCCGCCACCCAGTCCCGACCGTACGTCTCGGCCTCGACGAGCGCGGCATGCGACGGCACCTGGGCGGCCTGCTTCGGCTGCCCCGCCTGGTCCATCTCCTCCGTCGAGTACAGGCCCGAAAGGTCCTGCGGGAACGCCTTCCGCAACGCCAGCATCTCAGCGCACTTGCCGAGCATCAGCGCGCCCATCTTCCGCCACATGGGCGAGTTGGCCGAGTACGCGTCCCACGTCGCGACAGCGAACAGCGGCTCGATGAACCCCTCACGGTGCACGCCCACACGGGCGGCCTTCGGGTTCTCCGACGCGAGCCACACGTCGACCCAGGTGATGCCGTCGGAGGTCCACTGCGTCGGCGTCTGGCCGCGGTACTCCTTCGTGCGCTCGGCCACGAGACGGGCCCCGTCGATGGACACCTGCGTGCCCCACTTGCCGCCGCGCTCGATGCAGTAGATCTGCCGCGCGATCGGGTCCAGCCCCGTGCGGCGCGCGTGGAGGAGGAACGCCTCGACGACGGGACGCGGGGCCAGCTGCTTGTTGTTCGCCGGGCCCGTGACAAGACCGGCCGCCTCGACGAGGGCCTTTTCGGTCTCGGTCCACTGCGACGCGTCGCCTGTTGCCGGGAGCGCCACCACTGTGCCCGCCATCAGAAGTCCAGCCCGTCGGTCGTGACTGCCGAGTCGGCTGTCTTCTTGACCCACGGCAGCCGCACGGCGGTGAAGCCCCGTGCGATCGAGGCCCGCATGTACCCGGGCTCGATCAGACCGGCTGACGCGAGAGCGAAGAGCAGCGTCTGCCACGCTGCGTCGGGGATCTCTTTGTCGACGTACAGGTGGAAGTGACCGGGCGTGCTCGACGGGATCAGCTGAGCCGGCAGGTCGAGGTCGATGATCAGCTTGTGCGTAGGGCCGAAACCGACGTCTGCCTTGTCGACGACCGACGTGATGACCTGCGCCTCCTTCAGCTTCTTGGTGGCGTAACGGCCCTCGCTGGCTTCGTACGAATCGAGGTCCTCGACCGTCTGGTAGATCTGCCCCGGCATGGGGCTCGTGCGCTTCTTGCTCATGCCTTCGTCTCCTTCGTGCCCTTGGCCGCGGTGACCCGCAGCGCCGACTTCTTCACGACGACGCGCTCCGTGCGCGCCTCCACCCGGAACGACGCCTCGTGCGCCGACACCAGTCCCTGCTCACGACCGAGCGCGGCCTGCGCCTGCTCGACGTCGTGCTGCGCCTGCTCGAGCCGCTCGTACAGACCCGCCGGCGCCGCCGCCTTCGCGGCCACCTGGTCCAGCTCGACGACGGGCTTCTCCTCGACGACCTCCGGCGACCACGACACCCGCGCCAGGGACGACTCCTGCACCACCGGCTCACCGGCGTCGACCAGCGCGACGATCGCCTTGTACGACGACTCCTTCAGCGCCTTGCCCTCCTTCTCGGCGTCGAGGCCGCGGAGGTAGTTCAGGGCGAGCGTGTCCAGCTCCTCGTCGATGACGGCCTCCGGGGCATCCCCGGCACGGGCGGCGTCGAGCGCCACCAGGAACCCGACCGCGATCGTCTCGAGCTGCTTCGCCAGCGCCTCGTCGTACTCGACCCACTCCATGACCGGCACGAGACCCAGTGGGGCGGGCTCGAAGTACTGACCGCCGCGGTCCTGCCAGTCGGAGTCGTGCCGCTCGGACACGTACAGGCACCGCTTCGCACCGAGGACCCGCATCGCCCAGGTCATCTGCGCCCGGTAGCCGGCCGCCTCGAACGCGGGCGACCCGACCGTGACGTCGTGCTTCGACGTCTTGATCTCCGACACGACGACGTCGCCGATCACACCGAGACCGTCCGGGGACGCGAGGAACCGCGGGTTGTCGACCGCGTGGAAGACGCGCGACTCGGCCGCGATCGGGTAGACCGACGCGACAACGGCCGCGATCTCCGGCTCCCGCGTCTTGCCCCAGGCGGTGTACTGGTTGCCGCTGAAGGTGTCGACACGGCGGCCGAGCTTCAGACCGATCAGCTGCTTCACGGTGATCTTCCGCATGAACAGGTCGCGGATCTCGGTCGCGGTCACGCCGCCCATGCGCTCGGCCAGCCACGCCTCACGGTCGGTGTCCGAAGCTCCGGCCCGGGCGACGACGTCGGCGAGCCGATCCTTCACTGCGGCGCTCATCGCTCGTCCGCCGCAGCGTCGTCCATCGCGTCGTACTCGGCCGCGGTCGGCACCGAGTCGTCGTCGAGGTCCGGCAGGTCGAGCGCCGTCTCCCCGGTGCGCACCTGGTAGGCCGACACCTGCAACTCCTGCGCCGTGCGCAGCGCCGCCGGCGACGTGATCGGCTCGATGTGCGTCGGACGCACCACCGGGTACGTCTCGCCCTTCTTCCGATCCCGGACGTCCTTCGTCACCTCGTAGGTCACGATCGCCGTCACACGGTCCGTGTCGCCGAACGCCAGCAGCTCCTGCTGCATGTCGACGAGACCGTTGTACTGGTCCTCGATCTTCCCGTTGTTGAACTGGATGCTCATCGTGTTGCTCCTTCTCGTTTGGGCCAGCGCAAGCCGCGCATGACCTCGGTCTGGGGTTTGGTCGGGAGGCCGTCGATCGGCTCCCCGAGGTATCGGGCCGCCATCGCCGCGAGGGCGAGAGAGTCGGCCACGTTGTCGTCGGCGATGAACAGGCCCGGGTGCCGGGCGCGCATCGTCTCGAGCACGTCCGCCTTGTCGGCCTTGCCGCTGTCGGCCGCGTACTTCGCCCGGGTCGTGGGGGCGGTCTTCACCACGTGGCAGCCGCGCTTCGCGAGGGTTCCGGCGACAAGCCACCGGTGCGCGTTCCGCTCGTCCGGCTGCCCGAACTTCGACGCGTACGACGCCCACTCGACGTTCACGAACGCGCCCTCGGGGATAAGGCGGACGATCCGGGCCGCCGAATACTGGATGCGCTCCCACGTCGCGAGCACGCTGTCGTCGGCGGGGGCCTTGGACTTCACCTGGTACAGGTCTGCCTCGCCGTCGTGGAGGACAGTCACGCCGCTGCACGTCAGGGACAAGTCGAGCCCGGCGACGATCACGAGTGCACCGGGGTGACGACCACGAGCTCCTCGAGCGTCCGCTGGTACGTGAGGCACTTGCGGCAGCCGGTCTCCCTCGCCTCCTCCGCACGCCGTCTAATCCACGCGAGGTGCTCCACGCAGGCGAAGAATGCGTGCGGGCAGAAGCGGCACGCGAGGGCCGCGGCCGCCGACTCCTCGCAGCCAGCGAAGGACTCGCACGGCAGCTCGAAGTTGAGAGAGGCGAACAGCTCCTCGACGACGTCGACGACCGGCGCCGGCGCGCTCACTTGCTCAGCTCCGCATCGCGGTGGCCGGCGTCGTACGCATCCCGCAGGAGGCTCACGAGGGCGCGGCGGTAGTAGGCGTTCAGGCTCTGGTACAGCCCGGTCTTCTGGACCATCTGGTTGACGGCCTCGTTGCGGCGGCTCATCGGTCGGCCTCGGCGCGGTGCCGGTCCGCGAGAGCGTCCCACCACAGCTGACCCACCGCCGCCAGGCCGAACAACCACACGAGCGTCAGCAGCCCGTCACCCTCAGGGGCGAACCAGCGCAGCACACCCGCGACGACCGCGAGGCCGACCCACACGGCGACCAACCAGCGCGACCACGAGCGGCGCTCACGCCGATCTGCCTGCGACAGCCAGAAGTACTGCTCGAACATCTGAGCCTCGGGCGACCCCGCGACGAACGGGTTGTGCTCGTCGACCCACCGCTCCGCCTCACGCTTCGGCAGCGGACGGCGAGGGAACCAGACGCCCATCACGAGGCACGCTCCTCGGAGAGGATCGCGTCGACCGCGCGGTTGGTGCTGGCGAGGGTCGAGGACCACTCGGCGGGGATGAGGCGGCCGCCGTTCCGCACGCGAATGGCCGCTTCAGGGCGCACTTCGCTCTTGATGTCTTGCATGGGATGCCCTTAGGGGTGTGGGCCAGGCCGCAGAGTCGGAGCTGCGGGGGCCAGTGAAAGTGGAGGGTGTGCAGCTACGCGCTGCGGCGAATCGGAGTCACGTTGGATCGCTGGTGCGGGCAGGTCACGCCCTGCACCCAGGCGTCGAGGCACTCAGCGTCGATGCGCCAGGACGCGTTCACGGAGCGCTGCACCCCGTGGAGCTCGCCAGCCCGGCAGGCGTCGGTCACGGTGCGCCAGTGACGCTGCGCCCGCTCCCCCGCCTGCTTCGCGGTGAGCCACTCGGCCATCAGGCCGCCGCCTCGACGACGAACAGCGAGCGGAAGTCAGCAGCGGGGAACGCGATCAGGATCTTCGCGATGACTGCATTCGACGGCGGGCTCTTGCTCGATGCACGCCACAGCGTCGCCGTGTCGACGCCGATGACGCGGGCCAGTTCGGCCTCGGTCGAGATCCCGTGTGCCCGGCGTAGCTCGTCGAGCTTCTGCCGGTTCAGGCGGACGGCTGCAGGTCTTGCAGCGGTGGGGGTTGCTTGCATGTCGGAAAGCATGCGTCACGTCTTTCACGAGTGCAAGCCCATTTCATCGATTGGTGTCCGCCTTTGAGGGGACTCCCCAGTATTTATGCGGAATCAGGCAGGAAAACCCATTGCAGCACTGCAATGGTGGTGCTAGGTTTCACGTCGTGCAGAACAGCAGCTGGATCGACTACCTCCGTGCAATGGCCGGGGACGACTCGTACGCCGACATTTCCCGCAGAGGGGGCGTTTCGCCGGCGACCGTCACCCGCTGGTTCCAGGGCAAGAGCCCTGACGCGGAGCAGGTCATCTCGCTCGCGCGCGCATACGAGCACCCGCCCACGGACGCACTCGTGGCCGCCGGCTACCTCACCCCGTCCGAGGCCGTGACCCTTGGCACTCCCCCACGGCCACTGCGGATCCGCGACTTCAGCGACCTCGAGATCGCGCGCGAGACCCTCCGCCGCATCGAGTCCGGCGAGCACCCCGTCCTCGACGCCCCCATGGACGCCGACCACCCCGTCATGCAGGAGCGCGACAACGTGACTCATCTTCACGGGAACGTCGGTGGTCTCGACGAAGATCAGCTGCGCGACCGCTACGACGGCGAAGTGGCCGCCAACAAGGACCAGAGCGCCGACAGATTGGACGACGACCAGGCATGACGACGAGGGGGGCGTACGACCCGCACGAGCACGCCGACCGGTTGGGGATCCCGGTCATCTACGGCAGGCTCCGCAGCGACAACGGCATGTGGATCCCAGCCGAGCGGGTCATCGTCCTCAGGCGCGGGATGCGGCGCCTCCTCGAACGGTCGACGCTCGCACACGAGCTTGGCCACGCCGCCCTCGGCCACGTCGACGACAGGCCGCGCCACGAACGCCAGGCCGACATCTACGCCGCCCGGCACCTGATCGACCCACACCGCCTCAACGACATCTCGCGAGACCACCCGGACCCGGGCTACTGGTGCACCGAGCTCGACGTCACCCCGCACATCCTCGAGACCTACCTCCGAGACGTGCGGCGAACCGCCTAGGAGACCCGCATGGCCTGGACCGAGAAGCTGCCCTCCGGCCGCTACCGAGGCGTCTACCGCACACCCGACGGCGGAAAGCGCAGCGCCGGCACGTTCCCCCACCAGAAGCCCGCGCTGAACGCGGCCGCCGCGGCCGAGGCGGAGGCGGCGAAGCTCGGATGGCGTGACCCGCGTGCGGCCGCCGAGACCTGGGGCGCATGGGTCGCGAGCTGGTGGCCGACCCGCAGCGTCGAGCAGTCCACCCTGAAGGTCGACGCGTCACGGCGCGACCATCGGCTCCTGCCGAAGTGGCGTGACGTGCCCCTGCACGCGATCACCCGACACGACGTACGAGCGTGGGCGGCTGAGCTCGCCCTCGACGGCCTCTCCCCCGCCACGGTGCAGCGGCACGTCGCCCTGCTGTCCGCATCGCTGTCAGCCGCCGTCGACGCCGAGATCCTGCCGACGAACCCAGCAGCGCGGCTCCGGCTCGGCGGTGGCGAGACGCAGAAGGACCGCTACCTCAGCGCCGACGAGCAGGTGACGCTCCTCGAGGGCGTCGACGGGCTCGCGCACGACGTCGTCGCGGTGCTGCTCTCCACGGGCCTCCGGTGGGGCGAGGCGATCGGCCTGCACTCCCACCGCGTGAACCTCGACCAGGGCTTCCTTCGCGTCATCGAGACGTGGGACGACAAGAACGGGCAGATGAAGGCGTACCCGAAGGGGCGCCGGATTCGGAACGTGCCGATCCCCGAGTGGACGGCGGAGCTGCTCGAACCGCGCGTCGCACGGTCGAAGCGCGGCCTCGTGCTCACTGTCGACGGCGGCCCGATCGGCTACAACAACTGGCGGAACCGAGCGTGGGTACCGGCGGTCCGCAGACTGTCCCTCGAGCCGCTGACAATCCACGACCTGCGGCACACGTACGCGTCGACGCTGATCCAGAACGGCGTACCCCTCGAGGAGATCGGGCGGCTCCTTGGCCACGTGTCGCCGCTGACCACCCGCCGATACGCACACCTCGCCGCGACCCCCAGCGCCGCGGTAATGGCCGCGCTGGCGAAGCCCGTCCGTGGGGCAGACGTGGGGCAGGACACAGCTCCGGGTCACTCCAATGTGATCCAGTTCCGAGCCCGCCGATCCAGCTAAAGCGCTGGTCGCGCTGGACTTTGGGCCGGTCGACTCCAATCGTCGACAGACGGCTCTCATGGGGCCGCACGCACTTTTAATCCGCGGGTCATGGGTTCGAGCCCCATGGGGCCCACTCTTCTCCGGCGTCGAGGACGGCGCTCCGCCAACCGCGTCACGACTGTGCGCCGCACCCCTCCGTCGGTGACGGACCGCACCCCCGGCTCCGAGGCGCTGGGCGTCGGGACCGGGGGCACGATGCACCGGGCGGGCGGGGCCGCCATTCGGATCAGGAAAAGAGCGGCCGCCTGCGTTACCCGGCGACTGTCGTCCGGTAACCAGCCGGACGATTCACGGTATCGCGCTTTCCTATACAAAGAAACGATCTGCGCGAGAGTGCGCAAACAGGACAGCCTCTCAGCGGATCGGGGTCAACCGCGGGTCCGCCGAATGCCCCACCGGGCCGACCAGGTCTCGCCTTCGTCGAGCCAGACGAGCCCCTCACCCGTCGCCAGGGCGTTCGCGGGAGCCGTCATCGGCTCGGCTGCGACCGCGAGCCCCTTCACGCCCCCGCGGCGGAAGTTGCGAGGCGTGAAGACCTGCACGAACGGGAAGGCCTCGTCTTGCCAGAGCTCGGTGGCCCAGCCGTCGGGGGCCGTGAGGCGGGTCCGGCGGATGCCGGCGTCGTCGGGAGCGATGTCGCGGTACCCGGTGTCGAGATCGAGGTCGCCGACCAGCGGCCCGCCGGTGAGGTCGTACTCGGTGCCGGCGACCGGCGCCGTACCCGTCGGGATGCTGCGATCGTCGACCTCGGACCGGGTGGCCGCATCGAGCGTCACCCGGAGCGTCGCCGGGTCGTGGTCGCCGACGCGGAGGAACGGATGCGCGCCGACCGCGAACGGCGCCCTGCCCCGACCCACGTTCGCGACGGTCTGCGTGACCCGCATGCCGTCGACGACCAGCTCGTGCCGCACGGTCAGGTCGAGCTGGAACGGGAACCCGTGCTGCGGGTGGACGGTCGCCCCGAGGGTCACCGCATGCCGCTCGACGGCGAGGGGCCGGTAGGCCGTGTATCGCAGCAAGCCGTGAGACGCGTTGCCCTTCGAGGGCTCGGTGAGATCGAGCTGCTGCACGACGCCGTCGAGGGTCCACCGGCCGCCGTCGACCCGGTTCGGCCAGGGGAACAGCGTGATGCCGCAGGCGGACGGCGGGGTCTCGTCTTCGGCGAAGGTCTCGGTGAGGGCATGCCCGTCGACCGACAGCGCCCGGATGCCCGCCGCGACCTCGGTCACGATCGCGCCGACCTCGTGCCCGGCCTCGTCGAGCGACAGGCGGTATTGCGCACCCGTGGGCGGATGAATGGTCGCCGGACGGGGGCCCTCGCTGGATGGCTCGGTCATGTCGCGTCTCCTGTCTCGTCACCCTCAGGGCGGTGATGGCCCTCGTGGCGATGGCCGCCATCGTCGCGCGCCGCCGCGTCGTCGTCGTCCCGATCGGCCTCGATCACTGTGAGACCGGCACCTCGGAGTCCGCTGATGTCAGCACCCGACGCCCCGGCCGTCACGAGGGCCTCGAACGTGTCGAGGGGAGCGATGACGCCGAGATGCGCCTCCCCCAGCTTCGCCCCGTCGGCGACCAGATACGACCGCCGCGCGGTCTGCGTCATCAGCCGCTTCAGATCGGTCTCGGGCAGGTTGACGTTGGTCGCCCCGTGCGCGGCGTCGACGCCGGTGCAGCCGATGAAGGCGACGTCGGCCGTGATGCTCGCGAACACGCTGGTCGCGAGCGGGTTGACCAGGGAGTGCTGCAGCGGCCTGAGCGTGCCGCCCGACACGATCACCGTGAAGCGCGGCACCGCCTGCTCGAGCGCGAGCGCGATGGTCAGACCGTTGGTCACGACCACGACGTCGTCGAGGTCGTCTCGCTCGAGCAGCGCGAGGGCGATCTGGGTGGTCGTCGTGCCGACGTCGATGACGACGCAGTCGCCGGACCGGACCAAGGAGGCGGCGGTCACCCCGATGGCCCGCTTGGCCTCGATGCCGACCGAGCTCTCTTCTTCGAACGGGCGCTCGACGACCGGCCGGTCGAGAGACAGCGCACCCCCGTGCACGCGCGAGAGCAGGCCGTCGGAGGCGAGACTCTCGAGGTCGGTGCGGATCGTCACCTCGGAGAGGCGGAATTCGCGGGCGAGCTCGGCGGTGCGGATGAAGCCGCGCCGACCGACCAGGTCGGCGATGCGATCACGGCGGCGACCGGCCGGCAGCTGCTCGTCGATCGGGTTGGCGTTCACCCCGTCATTTTCGTATGCTTTCAGGTGCTTTCGCAACTGCAAATCCCGCGGTGCGAGGCACGACCGAGGAGGCTCCCCCATGGCGTCGATCGCCACCCGCACCACGGTGCTCGCCGACGGGCGCGAACTCATCTACTTCGACGACGCCGACACGACGCTCGGCCCCGACCGCAAGGCCGACGCCCGCGTGCTCGACCCGCGCCCCGACACCGCGACGATGCGACAGGACGTCCTGACGGGCGACTGGGTGTCGATCGCGGCGTCACGGCAGAACCGCGTGTTCCTGCCCCCGGCCGAGCTCGACCCGCTCGCCCCGGCGTCGCCCACCAATCCGTCCGAGATCCCCGACGTCTACGACGTCGCGGTCTTCGAGAACCGCTCGCCCTCGTTCGGGCCCCTGCTCACCGACGACCAGGCGCCCGAGGGCGTCGACGACCTCGCCCGCCTCGGCATGGGGCGCACGCGCCGCAGCGTCGGTCGCTGCGAGGTCGTCTGCTTCAGCCCCGAGCACGAGGGCTCGTTCGCCGAACTCAGCGAGTCGCGTGCCCGCACCGTCGTCGAGGCGTGGGCGCACCGCACCGAGGCGCTGTCGGCGCTGCCCGGCATCGAGCAGGTCTTCCCGTTCGAGAACCGCGGCCAGGCGATCGGCGTCACGCTGCACCACCCGCACGGTCAGATCTACGCCTACCCGTACATCACACCCCGCACGCTGGGTCTGCTGCGCAGCATCGAGTCGTACGGCCCGACGCTGTTCGCCGATCTGCTCGACTCCGAGCGCGAGGGCCCGCGCGTCGTGCTCGCCGGCGAGCACTTCACGGCGTTCGTGCCCTTCGCGGCCCGCTGGCCGATCGAGATCCACCTGCTGCCGCACCGTCACGTGCCCGACTTCGCGGGGCTGACCGGCGACGAACGCGACGAGCTCGCGATCATGTACCGGCGCCTCCTGCGGGGGGTCGACGCGCTGTACGGCGACCCCACCCCGTACATCTCGGCCTGGCACCAGGCTCCTGTCAACGTGGGCCGCGACACCGTGCGGCTCAACCTGCAGATCACGTCGCCGCGACGAGCCGAGAAGCGGCTGAAGTTCCTGGCCGGCTCGGAGGCGGCGATGGGAGCCTGGATCGGCGACCTCGTCCCCGAGGCCCAGGCCGACCTGATCAGAGAGGCGATCGAACGCGCATGACCGACACCACCACACCCCGAGGGTTCTCCGACGTGTTCGACACCGAGGTCGTCGGCCGCTGGTCGGCCCCCGGCCGCGTGAACCTCATCGGCGAGCACACCGACTACAACGACGGCTTCGTGCTGCCGTTCGCCATCGACCGGCGCACCACCGTGACCGTCGGCGTCCGCACCGATCGCCTGCTCCGCGTCTCGTCGTCGTTCGAGGCAGGCGTGCACGAGATCTCGCTCGACGCCCTGGACCCGGCGTCGATGTCGGGCTGGTCGAGCTACGTCTTCGGCATCGCCTGGGCGCTGCAGGTCGCCCCGACCCGTGCCGAGTCCCCCGCGTTCAGCGCCGCCGGCGGCGACCTCTCGGGCGTCGACCTGTCGACCGCCACGGGTCTCGACCTCTTCGTCGAGTCCGACGTGCCCGTCGGCGCCGGCCTGTCGTCGTCGGCCGCCCTCGAGTGCTCGGTGGCCCTCGCCTTCGCCGAGCTCTGGTCGATCGACGTCAACCGCTCGACGCTCGCCGCCGTGGGGCAGCTCGCCGAGAACGAGGCCGTCGGCGCACCGACCGGCATCATGGACCAGTCCGCGTCGCTGCTCGGGCGGGCCGATTCGGGCGTGTTCCTCGACTGCCGCAGCCTCGACGCCGACGTCGTCGAGCTGGGCTTCGCCGCCGCCGGCCTCGAAGTGCTCGTGGTCGACACCAAGGTGGAGCACGCGCACGCGACCGGCGGGTACGTCGATCGCCGCGCCTCCTGCGAGAGAGGGGCCGCAGCCCTCGGCGTCTCGTCGCTGCGTGATCTCGACGCCGACGACCTCGCTCGTGCCGAGCAGGTGCTCGACGACGAGACGTTCCGCCGCGTGCGCCACGTGGTGACCGAGAACCAGCGCGTGCTCGACACCGTCCGCACGCTGCGGACCGACGGCGCCCGGGCGATCGGGCACCTGCTCGACGCCTCGCACGTCTCGATGCGCGACGACTTCGAGATCTCGGTGCCCGAGCTCGACCTCGCGGTCGCCACCGCCCAGGCGTCGGGTGCCCTCGGCGCCCGCATGACGGGCGGCGGCTTCGGCGGCTCGGCGATCGCGCTCGTGCCGACGGAGGCACGCGCCGCGGTCGAGCAGGCCGTCGTCGCGGCCTTCGCCGAGGCGGGCTTCGCCGCGCCGACCGTCTTCACGGTGAACGCCGACGAGGGTGCGCGCCGCGACGCCTAGCGCGCCAGGACGCCAGCGCCAGCGCGCCAGAAGGTGGACACGACGCCGGGTTTAGATCTGGCGTCAAGTCCACCTTCTGGCGTCGTGGGGGATCAAGCCGCCACGAGGTCGACACGACGCCACCGGATCTCGTGGCGTCGTGTCGAGTCGGTGGCGTCGTGGCCCGGGGGCGACGCGCAACGGGCGCCGGGCGCCGGGCGCTCGGCGGATCAGCGCTCGGCGGCCTCGACCACGTTCTTCAGCAGCATGGCGCGCGTCATCGGCCCCACCCCGCCCGGCACCGGCGACTGGAACCCGGCGACCGACGCGACCGCCGGGTCGACGTCACCACGCAGCCGGTACTTCCCCGTCTCGTCGTTCAGCACGCGGGTGATGCCGACGTCGATCACGGCGGCCCCGGGTGCGACCCAGTCGGGCTTCACGAGCCCCGCGACGCCGGCGGCCGCGACGACGATGTCGGCGCGACGCACCTCGGCGGCCACGTCGGCCGTCCGCGAGTGGGTCAAGGTCGCGGTCGCCTCGAGCCTCGTCAGCAGCAGCCCGAGCGGGCGCCCCACCGTCAGTCCCTGGCCGATGATCGTGACGTGCCGCCCCGCGATCGGGATGTCGTACGCCGTCAGCATCTCGACGATGCCGCGCGGTGTGCAGGGCAGCGGCGTGTCGATCGACCCCTTGCCGCCGGGCACCGCGAGCACGAGCTCGCCGAGGTTGACGGGGTGCAGTCCGTCGGCGTCCTTCGCCGGGTCCATCAGCTCGAGCATGGCCGTCGGCTCGATGCCGGCGGGCAGCGGCAGCTGGATGATGAAGGCCGTGACCGCGGGGTCGGCGTTCATCGTCTCGATGGCGCCGCGGATCTCGGCCTCGCTCGCGGTATCGGGCAGGTCGATGCGGATCGACTCGATGCCGACCTCGGCGCAGTCGCGGTGCTTGCCCGCGACATACGAGAGCGACCCCGGGTTCGCGCCGACCAGGATCGTCCCGAGCCCCGGGGCGATCCCCCGCGCCTTCAGCGCCTCGACCCGCACCCTCAGGTCGTCTTTCACCGCCGCGGCGAGCGCCGTCCCGTCGATGCGGATCGCGGTCGACTCGTCACCGGCGACGAACCGCTCGCGAGGCACGACCGGCGCGTCGAGCACCGGCACCTCGGCCGTCGGCACAGCGGCGGCCGTCGGCACGTCGGCCGCCGCACCGGCGGTCGGCACATCAGCCGTCGGCGCATCAGCGGCCGGCACGTCGAGCACCGGATCGACGACGTCTCCCGAGGAGGCGCGGGTCGACCCGGTCGCGCCCGCCGTCACGCGTAGAGGGGGAACGCGTCGGTCAGCGCCTTGACCCGTGCCGCGAGGGCCGCGATGTCGGGTTCGGGCATCAGGGCGAGGGCGATGATGTCGGCCACCTCGGTGAACTCGGCATCGTCGAAGCCGCGTGTCGCGAGGGCCGACGTGCCGATGCGCACGCCCGACGTCGTCATCGGCGGACGAGGATCCCACGGGACGGAGTTGCGGTTGACGGTGATGCCCACCTCATGGAGGAGGTTCTCGGCCTGCTTGCCGTCGACCTCGGAGGCCCGCAGGTCGACGAGCACGAGGTGCACGTCGGTGCCGCCGGTGAGCACGTCGACGCCGGCCGCCTGCGCGTCGTCCTCCATCAGGCGGGCGGCGAGCAGCTGAGCGCCGCGGATCGTGCGCTCCTGGCGGTCTTTGAACTCGGGCTCGGCGGCGAGCTTGAACGCCGTGGCCTTGGCCGCGATGACGTGCATCAGCGGGCCGCCCTGCTGGCCGGGGAACACGGCCGAGTTCAGCTTCTTGAACAGCGGCTCGTGGTTCGAGAGGATCACACCCGAGCGCGGGCCGGCGAGGGTCTTGTGCACGGTCGACGAGACGACGTGGGCGTGCGGCACGGGCGACGGGTGCAGGCCCGCCGCGACGAGACCGGCGAAGTGGGCCATGTCGACCCAGAGGTACGCGCCGACCTCGTCGGCGATGGCGCGGAACGCTTCGAAGTCGAGCTGACGCGGGTAGGCCGACCAGCCGGCGATGATGACCTTCGGCTTGTGCTCGATGGCCTGACGACGGACGACGTCCATGTCGATCAGGTGGGTCTCGGGGTCGACCTCGTAGGCGACGGCCTTGTACATCTTGCCCGAGAAGTTCAGCTTCATGCCGTGGGTCAGGTGACCGCCGTGCGACAGCTCGAGACCGAGGATGGTGTCGCCGATGTCGGCCAGCGCGGCGAGCACCGCGGCGTTGGCCTGCGCGCCCGAGTGGGGCTGCACGTTGGCGAAGTCGGCTCCGAACAGCGACTTGGCGCGCTCGATGGCGAGGTTCTCGGCGACGTCGACGAACTCGCAGCCGCCGTAGTAGCGGCGACCCGGGTAGCCCTCGGCGTACTTGTTGGTCAGCACGGAGCCTTGCGACTCGAGCACGGCGCGGGGCACGAAGTTCTCGGACGCGATCATCTCGAGGTAGTCGCGCTGGCGGCCCAGCTCCTGCTCGAGCACGGCGGCGATCTCGGGGTCGACGACCGAGAGCGGCTCGTTGAAGGTCGACGGGAGTTTCTGGTTGACGGTCATGGGACTGCTCCTCGGCACACGGGACGGACGGGATCTGGTGTCGTGGCCCAGGCGTACGGCCACCAACCGTGTGTCAGTCGCTCCCCGATGGTCGACCATCTGAACGCCAGTCGCGACCGCCCCAGCATAACGCGACCGCCCGGCACCGGGTAGGCCCCGGGCGCCGGGCGACCCGACGACGGCCGGGCATGACACCCTGGTGAGGTGAGCACGACCCTCGACGAAGAACGCACCGGCACCCGGGCCGAGGCCGACCTGCGCCTCCTCGGGGCCCCCGACACCCCGTGGGTGACTCTCGTGTGGGACGACCCGGTCAATCTGATGTCGTACGTGACCTATGTCTTCCAGACCTACTTCGGCTACCCGAAGGCACGCTGCGAACGCCTGATGATGCAGGTGCACACGAGCGGCAAGGCGACGGTCGCGACGGGGCCCCGCGAGCAGATGGAACGCCACGTCGAGGCTCTGCACGACTTCGGCCTGTGGGCGACCGTGTCGAAGGCCGACGAGTGAAGCTGCCGTTCCGTCGCGAGCGCGGCGGCGACGACGTGCTGCTCGAGCTGCCCGAGCACGAGCGCGCGCTGCTGATCGACCTGACCCGGCAGGTGGTGCAGCTGCTCGAGCACGGTGACGCCGACGATGCCGCCGTCGCGCGCCTCCTGCCGTCCGCCTACCCCGACGACGCCGAGGCCGCCTCGGAGTTCAGACGATTCACCGCCGACGACCTGACGAACCGCAAGATCGCGAACGCCCGCGTCGTGCTCGTGACCCTCGCCGACCGGCCGCCCGAGCCGTCGGGCGACGACACCGGCCCGACGACCGCCGACACGGAGCCGAGGAGGCGCGGGTCGAGACCGCGCGGACCTCGCCCCGACGCGCGCCGGCTCGACACCGCCGCCCAGCAGGCGTGGCTGCGGAGCCTGACCGATCTGCGGCTGACCCTCGGAACCCGCCTCGGCGTCACCGACGAGGGGATGCCCGACGACGCCGAGCCGCACCTCCGCGCGATGCACGCCGTGTTCGACTGGCTCGGCTACCTGCAGGAGTCGCTGCTGCAGACGCTCACGCGTCGCTGAGCGGGGTCGGCCTGGCCAGCGCCACGCGGCAGGTCGCGCCTACTTCTCTTTGGGGAACAGCACCCAGAGCACCACGTACAGCAGCACCTGGGGCCCGGGCAGCACGATCGACAGCACGAAGAGCAGTCGCACGAAGAACGGGCTGAGGTTGAAGCGGTTGGCGAGCGCGGCGCAGACGCCGGCGATGACCTTGCCGCGGCGGGGACGAGTGAGGGTAGCCATGGATCGAGCATGGCATCGACCACTGACAGAGGTCCAGCACGCCCGATCGGCGTGAGTCGCGTCGTCTCCACAGCGTGATCAGCGTCGTCTCCGAGGCGTGCGTCGCGTCGTCTCCGCGGCCTGCGTCGCGTCGTCTCCACAGCGCCCCGCGCCGCGCGCATCCGGTGCCGGTGCGGTCAGTACGATGAGGGGTGGAACGGTCGGGCGCGGGCCCGGATCGTCCGCACGGGGGTACACGAGGGGGAAGCAGTGGCGCAGTCGCGGTCAGGGGAGGCTCTCGGCGCGTCCTATCGACTCATCGAGCTGATCGGCACCGGCGCGGTCGGCGAGGTCTGGCGCGTCTCCGTGGCGCGAGCCGAGGTGACGCACGACGATGGCGGCGACGGCGCCGTGGACGGCTCGCCTGCCGACGCTGCACCCGCCGACTCCGGCGAGGCCGCCGCGAAGCTGCTGAAACCCGAGCACGCCGACGACGCCGGCCTGGTCGAGCGGTTCGTGCGCGAGCGCTCGGTGCTGCTGTCGCTGCGTCACCCGAGCATCGTGCGGGTGCGAGACCTGGTGGTCGAGGGCGACCGTCTCGCGATCGTGATGGACCTCGTGCCCGGCGGTTCGGTGCGCGACCTGCTCGCCGCGACCGGGCCCCTGCCCGCTCGAGACGCCCTGACTCTCGTCGCCGAGGTCTTCGACGCCCTGGCGGCCGCGCACGCACGCCAGGTCACGCACCGCGATGTGAAGCCCGACAACGTCCTGCTCTCCGAGCCGTGGCGCCCCGGTCTGACCGGTGCCGTCCGGGTGAGCGACTTCGGCATCGCCTCAGTGGTCGACGAGAAGCTTCGGCAGACCACCGGGCTGCTCGGCACGCCGCAGTACATGTCGCCCGAGCTGATCAGTCAGGGTCGCTCGGGTGGGCCCGGCGACGTCTACGCCACCGGTGTGATGCTCTACGAGCTCCTCTCGGGTCGAACGCCCTTCGCCGGGCCCGGCACCGACTTCACGGTCGCCTACCGTCACGTAACGTCGACGCCCCCGCCCCTCGACGTGCCGGCCGATCTGTGGGCTGCGCTCGAGTCGGTGCTGTCGAAGGACCCTGCGGCACGCCCGTCGGCCGCCGACGCGGCGAGCTCGATGCGTCGGCTCGCGGCGGCCCACGCCGAGCTGCCGGCCCTCGCACCGGTGGTCGCACCCGAGGGCTTCGACGACGTCGAGCGGCCGGCGACGATCGTCCGTGGTGCGGCGGCCGGGTCCGCCTCGCCCGACACCATCCCAGGAGGCGCGAGCCGGTCCCCCGGGGCGGCCGGCGACCCCGACGCGGCCGGCTCCGACGGGGCCGCCGCCGCCCTCGCCGAGCCCCGACCCGACCTCGGCACCGGCGGCTCGGCCACGATCGTGCGGCCGATGCCCCGTCGCGTGGCACCGCCGACCCGTGCGGCCGCGGCGGCTGAGACCGCCACCCCCGGGTGGCGACCCGTCTGGCTCACGAACAAGGTCGCGGCGTTCGCTGCGCTGGGCGTCGTGCTGATCGCCGCGCTGGTGATCGGGCTCGTCGTGCTGCTGCCGGGAGACTCCCCCGCCGAAGAGACCCCCACCTCGCCCGATGCGGCCACGGCCAGCCAGCGCGACACGGCGCTGCCGACGGGGCTGTCGATCGTCCGCGACGCGAGCTACGACCCCGACGCGGGCACCGTCTCGGTGACGATCGCCTACGCCGCGCAGAGCGCCCCGCTGACCGGCCCGCTGCTCGAGGTGCTGCCCGCACCCGCCGACGGCGACGGCTGCCCGCCCGTCACCTGGACCGGCGCGACCGGCACCCGCAACCAGCCCTCCGTCACCGGGGTCACGGTCGACTGCGGCTGGGCCCTCACGGGGGTCGATGTGCCCGCGGGCGGTCAGGTCGAGGTCGAGGCGACGCTCCCTGCGGAGTTCACCGACGCCACGGCGCTCGACGCCTGGCTCGATGCGGCAGCGGCGGCGACCACCGAGGCGACCGGTGACGAGACGGTGACCGGGTCCGCGTATCCGGCGCAGCGCCTCCTCGGAGTCCGGGTCGTGACGCCGTCGCGCACGGTCAGCCAGACGCCGCTGACCGTCACCCTCGTGCCCGTCTGGGCGGGCGGGCCCGACGAGCTGAACCCGCTCTACTCGAGCCCGAGCACCGGGTCTCCGTCGCAGATGCTCGTCGACGTTGCGGGCGGCGAGGAGGGCGTGCGGTTCGCCGACGGCTGCGGCGGGGCGCTGGCGGTGTCGTCCGACGGGCTCGTGGTCACGGCGCTGTCGATCGCGCCCGCGTGCGTGCTGCGCGCCACGGTCGGCAACTTCACGAACCTCGAGAGCTCGCCCTTCAGCATCACGACGCGCGACTAGCCGCCGGTCCGTCCGCCCGGCCGACGTGCGTGCGCGGGTCGCCCCACTCGAGTGGTCAGAAAACGCCCTTCACCGCCCGCGGAAGGACACTTTCTGACCACTCGACCCCGCGCCCGCGCCGCGCCCCAGCGTCGCCACCCCACTCGAGTGGTCAGAAGACGCCCTTCGCGGCCCACGGAAGGACAGTTTCTGACCACTCGACCCCGCTCCCACCCGCGACCGCCCACCCCGGCATCGCCACCCCACTCGAGTGGTCAGAAAACGCCCTTCACGGCGCGCAGAAGGACACTTTCTGACCACTCGACCCCGCTCCCACCCGCGCCCGCGCCGCCCCGGCGTCGCCACCGCACTCGAGTGGTCAGAAAACGCCCTTCACGGGACTCGGAAGGACAGTTTCTGACCACTCGCAGTCGTCCCCACCCGCGCCCGCGCCACCCCGGCGTCGCCACCCCACTCGAGTGGTCAGAAAACGCCCTTCACGGCGCGCGGAAGGACACTTTCTGACCACTCGACGCCGCGCCCGCGCCCACGTCGGCAGACCACCTGAGTGGTCAGAAAACGCCCTTCGCGGCACCCGGAAGGACGTTTTCTGACCACCCTCGATACGGCTGCGTGCGGGCGCACCCCAGCACGCCGAGCCGAGCACGCCCAGCGCACCTCAGCGCACCCCAGCGCACCCGAGCACGCCCCAACACGCCCCGGCCCGGCACGGCGGCGACCGCGGGCACGGCGCCGAGGAGGCGCGGGTCAGGCCGTGCGGGCCGGCTCCGCGACGCTCGGGCTCATCGCCTGCACGAGCCGCACCGCGCCTCCTGCACCGGCGTAGCCGCGCCCCTGGGTCAGTGCGACCGGGGCGCGTCGCGGCAGCGGCACGCCGAGCAGCTCGCCGTCGTAGTCGACGTCGGGCTGCAGCAGCACGCCGCAGCGCGACTTGCGGACGGTCTTCGTCCAGTGCCCGTAGAGCGTGCGCAGGTCGGCCGACCGACCCGCCGCGATCACGCAGAGGCCCGGCCGGTTCGATGCGAGCAGGGTCGCGATCGACTGGTCGGTGTCGTCGAAGCGCTCGGCGTCGTCGATCAGCAGCACGACCGGTCCGCGTTCGAGACGGAGCGCTGCGAGCAGCGCGGGCACCTCGTCGGCGCCGACGGCGACCCGGTCGAGCGGAGCGTGGACGAGCGGCGAACGGCGGTCGCCGATACCCCAGACGACGGGCCGCGCAGAACCCGACACCGACCGGATCGACTCGGCGATCGCCAGCAGCAGCGTCGACTTGCCCGACCGCGCGGGCCCTGCCACGAGCACGTGCTCGCCCTCGTAGACCTCGAGCACGGCGGGGGTCAGGTCGTCTTCGCCGATGCCGATCGGCAGGCGCCATGGCTCGTCGTCGAAGGTCGGGGCGAGGCCGAGCTCGTCGACGCGCACGTCGTCGGGCAGCTGTCCGATGGCGTTGGACTTGGGGGCGGCGTCGCTCCAGACGGAGGCGACGTGCGCGACGGCCTCGACGAGGCTGCCCGCCGGGGTCGCGACGTGCATCTGCAGCCGGTTCGTCACGTCGACGAGACGACCGGGCACCGGCGCGGGGATGCTCTTGCCCTTCACCCCGAGCGACGCGTAGTCGTAGGGGTCGGCGAGGCGGAACAGCCACTTCTGCGTCGTCACCTCGTCCATCGCCGACGGCACCGCCTTCGCACGGGTGGTCGACACGGCGAACGAGAGCCCGAGCGCGGGCCCGTCGGCGTAGACGCGGTAGAGCAGGTCGAGCAGCTGCTGCCCCTCGTAGTCCTGCAGCTCGTCGCGTAGCGCGGCCAGCCCGTCGAGCAGCACGACGGCGCGACGACGGCCGGTCGGGTCGGCGCGGCGGGCTTCGAGCTCGGTGCGCAGATGCCGGAGGAACCGCGCCTGCTGCTCCTTCGCCCCGGCACCCGGTCCGACGTAGGCGACGGTGTGCGGCAGATCGGCCAGGGGCGCGAGGTCGCGCGAGCCGAGGTCGAGCACATACAGGTCGAGGTCGGCGGGGTCGGTCTCTCGCGCCAGGGCGAGCGCGAGGGACGCGAGCGTCGTGCTCGTGCCGCTGCCCGGGATCCCCATGACGAGCAGGTTGCCCTGCGCCATGTCCCACCCGGCGGGGCTCTGCCGCTGCAGATCGGGCTCGTCGGCCAGAGCCACGACGACCCGGTCGCCGACCACCCCGCCGACCTGCGGCCCACCGCCGCGCACGCGGTCGTGGCGCGACCCACGGCCGTCGCCCGACCCGCCGCCGTCGCCTTCCGCCGTCGGGAACTCCGCCGTCGGGAACCCGGCCAGCGCGATCGACTCGCCCAGCGCCTCCGGCCAGACCTGCCGAGGAGGCGCGAAGCCGGCCTCGGAGTGGGCCGCGACGATCGCGTCGATCAGCTCGTCGAGGTCGGTGCTGTCTTTCGCCGAGGCGCGCGGGGGCGCCGGGCGCGGTGCGGGCACGCCGAACTGGCCGATCTCGCGGACGCTGACGGCCTCGGCCGCCGCCTCGAGGGCGCGCCCCGTGACGAGGGCGGTCTGCACGGGGGTGATGTCGTCCTGTCCGAGCTTCACGTACGCGCGACCCGTCTGCGCGCGCGAGATGCCCGCGGCCGCCGGCACGCCGATCACGTTGCTGGAGTCCTCGCGGCTCTGCACCCGCAACGCGACGCGGAGGTTCGTGTTCGCGAGGATGTCGTCGTTCACCACGCCGGCCGGGCGCTGCGTGGCGAGGATCATGTGCACGCCCAGCGTGCGGCCGACGGCGGCGACGCTGACGAGCGAGCTGAGCACGTCGGGGAAGTCCTTCGCGAGCATCGCGAACTCGTCGACGACCAGGAGGAGGCGCGGCATCGGCTCCGCAGGAGACGTCGCCAGATACGCCTCGAGGTTGTCGATGTCGTCGCCCGCCTCGGCGAAGACGCGCTGACGGCGCTGCATCTCGGCCTCGAGGGATCGGAGGGCGCGGTCGGCGAGCTGCTCGTCGAGGTTGCTGATCGTGCCGATCGTGTGGGGCAGCCGCTCGCAGGCCGCGAAGGCCGCGCCGCCCTTGAAGTCGATCAGGATGAAGTTCAGCCGCGTCGGGTCGTTGCGCGCGGCGAGCCCGGCGACGAGCGAGCGGAGGAACTCGCTCTTGCCCGACCCGGTGGTGCCGCCGACCAGTCCGTGCGGGCCGTCGGCGACGAGGTCGAGGGTGAGCACCCCCGATTCGGACGACCCGATCGGGGTCGAGACGCCGGTGCGGGCGCGCCACATCGACTGCACGGACTCGGCGTCGACCCGCGGGACGCCGAGCAGCTCGGGCAGGCGCACGAGCGAGGGCAGCGACGCGCCCGGCACGATCAGCTCGGGGTCGTCGAAGTGGGCGAGATGACGGGCGCACTCCTCGGCGGTGGGCACATCGACCCCCGCGAGCACGACGTCGTCGACGCGGGTGCGGTCTTCGGGGCGGTGCACGGTCGCGGCGGCGTCTTCGCCGACCACGACGACGGTGGTGCACGACGCGGGCAGCTGCTCTTCGCTGGTGGCGATGACGATGCCGCTCACGCGCACGCTGCGTTCGTTCGGACGCAGCGACGAACCGGGCGTCGAGCGGCCGTGACCGAGGATCGCGCGGGCCGGAGCGTCACGCCCCTCGGTCAGCACCTCGGAGTCGAGCACGACGAGCAGGGCCGGGGTCGGCATCTCGTCGACCGTCTCGCGGAGGCCGCGCAGCATCGACACGCTCGCCTCGCGGCGGGCCGACATCCAGCGGTCGCCGGTGCTGCTGCCGACCTGACGGGTGTGCGGCAGCCACGAGGCCCACTCCCAGTCGCCGTCGCGACCTGGGTCGCAGAAGGTGCCGATCGTGAGGTCGGCGGGGCCGCAGTGCACGGCGGCCTGGGCGAGGAGGCTGCGGGCGAGCGCGAGCGCCCCGGCACGGTCGCCCACGATGCCGACGACACCGGCGTCGGTCAGGTCGACGACGACGGGCGCCGACGCGAGCCGCCCGGCGGCGAGGGCCTCCTTGACGCGGTCGTCTCGGCGGGTGGAGCCGCGGTCGTCGAGGGCGGGCCGCCAGGGCACGTCGCCGATGCCGGCGTGCAGCGCGAGGAAGTCGTCGGCGCCGACCCGACGCTGCCAGAGGAGCGTGGTCGGCAGCTCGGGGCGACGCAGCACCGTCGCCGGGTCGGGGACGAGATCGAAGCGGCGCCGCGCCTCCTCGGCCGCCGCCTCGGCGATCTCGGCGGAGAACTCGCCGATGGCATTCTCGAAGCGCTCCTCTTCTTCGCGGAGGTTCTTCGTGCGGCGGTGCTTCTGCTCGAGCCACATGCCGATCGCGGTCACCGGGCTGAGCAGCGCGAAGAGCGCGAACCGGGCGTCGCCGAGCAGCGCGACCATCGCACCGGCCAGCAGCAGCGGCGCGAGCACGGTGATGTAGCTGAACTTCGAGGCGGGGGGCACCTCTTTGCGGTCGGGCGGCTGCACGGGTTCACCGTCGTCGGCTCGGCCCGGGCGGGGCGGGCGGTTGAAGGGAGCCGTGGAGGCGGGGGTCAGGTTGTGCAGCGACCCGGGCGCCGGCACGGTGACCTCGGCCAGAGCGGGGCGGACGAGCAGGACGGCGCCGCCCACGATGGCGGTCGTCGCCTCGGTGATGACGAGGCCCTCGGCGTCGACCCGTTCGCCGCCGATCAGGGTGCCGTTGGTCGAGCCGGCGTCGCGGATTCGGACCCCTTCGCCGTCGGGCTCGTTCTCGATGGTGCAGTGCTCCCATGAGGCGCTGGCGGTCGGCAGCACGAGGTCGGCCTGCGGGGCGCGGCCGACGACGAGCGGCCGGCTGCGCGGCACCTCGACGACCTGCCCGGCGGCGAGACCGCCGGCGAGGGTGACGCTCCAGCCTGCGACCTGGCGTCGGCGCGTGCCGGGGGTGCGGGCGATACGCGATCCTTCGAGCAGCACGAGCTCGTCGAGCGGGGTGTCGAGCGGCACGGCGGCCTCGTCGACGAAGAGGTCGGCGTCGCCGGCGTGGAGCGCTCCCCCGGCGGTGGTGACGAGCTCGCCCAGGGTCGCCGCGCTCTGCCAGCGATCGACGTCGATGCTCCGTCGGTCGCCGTCGAGATCGATCAGGACACGCATGGGGGCTCCTCGGTCGGAGGTGGGGTGGGGCGGGCTCGCTGGGGGTGCTGTTCTTCTCGTCAGCCGGCGGCGGGAGCGGTGACGGGGCCGGCGAACCAGATGAGCCCCGTCGACCCGTCGTCGACGGCGGGGCGCAGACCGAGGTCCTGCGACGACGAGTTCAGCACGGCGACGTCGGCGTCGAGGGCCTGCGCCGACGAGAAGTCGACGGCGGGGCCGGCCATGCCGTCGCCGGCGCCGAGACCGAGGGCTCCGAGTGCGTCGCCGACGGCGCCGGGCTCGATCGAGCCGGCCGATTCGACGGCACGCACGAGGGCGACCACGGCGTCGTGGCTGCGGGCGTCGGCCGCACCGGCGACGACCGAGAACGGCTGATCGCCGGTCAGGTTCACGGCGTCGGGGTCCTGTGCGAGCACGCGGACTCCGCCGAGGAACGCCGACACCGATCGACCGGCGCCGTCGCCGCGGAGGGCGGTCGCGTCGCCGCTCTCGGCGCCGACCGTGACGAGCGAACCGGAGAGGCTGGCGCCGTCCTCCTTCAGCGCTGCGGAGAACGCGGGGCTCGTGGCGTCGGGGGTGAGCACGACCGGGACGGCGAGGTCGGCGGCCTGCAGCCGCGCGACGACGGCGGCCTGGCGGGTCGCCGAGCCGCTGACGAGGACGGCGTCGGAGGGATCGGCGACCGGCTCGGTCTCCTGGGAGGCGGTGGCCGAGACGTCGTCGCCGGTCGCAGTGGTGCTCGTGGCCGGCGGAGTCGACCCGGTGAGGCGGGCGACCTCGCGGGCGAGGGCTTCGTCGCCGGCTGACGACGTCGCCGTCTCGGTGCGGCCGATCTCGACGCCGACGGGGGCTCCGCCTCCGGCGTCGACGAGCAGCGTGTTGGTCGCGCCGCCGAGCGCCTCGGTGAGGGCGGCACCGGTCTGCGCGGCGTCGGGAGCCGTCGACCAGACGTCGCCCGAGGCGCCGTCTTGTACGGGGGCGTAGGGGAGGACGACGGGGATGCCTGCGTCGGCGGCGGCGGTCACCGCGCCGATGATGTGCGGACCGGACGAGGCGATGACGATGCCGGCGACGCCCTGGTCGACGAGGGCGGTCACGGCCTCTGCCGCACCGGCCTCGGTGCCGCCGTCGTTCTCGGTCGCGAGGGCGATGTCGGCCCCGCCGAGCTCGAGGCGCCGTTCGGCGACGAGGGCGCCCTGGGCGGCCCCGTTCCAGTCGGCGCCCTCGGCGCCGGGGCCGAGGGTGACGATGACGCCGACCGTGGTGCCTTCGGGCAGATCGGTCGCGGTCAGGGCGACGGGGAGGGTCGCGGCCACGGGGGCGCCGACGGGTTCGTCGTCGGGCTGCACGACGACGACGGTCACGACGATGGCCGCGGCGACGACGAGGGCACCCGCCACGATGGCGATCGTGCGACCACGGCGACGCGGGCGGGTCTCGGCCGACGCCGCCGACCCGACGGATTCGGCCGACTCGACAGGTTCGGTCGACTTCGCGCTCGGCGAGCTGCCGGCCCCTGCGGTCGTGGCGCCGGGCGTCTCGCTGTGGCGTGCTCCTCGGTCGCTCATCGTGCGCCGCCGATCGTGAAGGCGTAGAGGGTGGTCGACGTGGCGCCGGAGGGCACGTCGAGGTGGAACGCCGGGAGGGCGGTGGCTGCTTCGAGCGACGCGGTGAACTGCGCCTGGCGGAGCATGATGCCGGCGATGTCCTCCGCTCGGACGTTGGCGTAGCCGGACGCGTTCTGCGTCGCGAGGGCGAGCTGGAAGTCGGCGGTGTCGGCCTTGGCCGCGCTGGTGGCCATCGCTCCGAGGATCCCTGAGCCCTCCACCTGACGGTCGCCGAGGTCGAGCATGACCTTCGCGAGGTCGCCGGCGAGGAGCGTCGAGGCGCCTTCGACGTCGCGCGTCGAGTTCTGTGTGCTCGCGGCGATGCGCTCGAGCGACGACGCGGTCTGCTCGTCGATGGCGGCAGCGAGCCCGGAGGTCTGCTCGTCGAGGTCGACGCGCTGACCCTCGATGGTCTCCTTCGCATCGCCGACGACCACGTCGGACGTCGACGAGAGGCCGACGATCGAGCGGTCGAACGCATCGATGACGGTCTGGCGCGTAGCGGCACCCTGCGTCGAGACCTCTCGGACCTGATCGCCGATGAGTCCCTGGATCTCGTTCGAGGCGTCGATCGAGGCCTCGGCGAAGGCCTTCTCGACCTCGTCTGCCAGGGCGTCCTGCTGGATTTTGAGCGTGTTGAGATTCTCCGCCACGGCGGCGTTCTGCCCCTGGGCCCTGGTAACGCTGATCTGCAGCGCCTCGATCGACGAGTCGAGCCCGCCGTCGCCCGCCTCGATGGTGCGCGCGAGTCGATCGATGGCGTCATCCACGGCGGAGGTCGTCTCGTCGAGGGTGGCGATGGTGTCGCCGATCCCGCCGGGGGCGCGATCGTCGTCGACGTCGGAGGCAGCGAGGACCTCGTTCCAGGCGGTGGCCTGCGCGTCGAGACGCTGACTCATCGGCTCGAGACCGATGGGGAGGTCGATGATGCGGGGAGCCGCGCCTCCTTCGCTCTCGTCGTCGCCGGGCGCAGCGGTGGGAGCCACCGTCGGTTCACCGGTCGGTGCGGTCGTGGGCTGACCGGTCGGCAGGCCGGTGGGCTCGGGTGTCGGCTCGGACCCGTCGTCGTCGCCTCCCTCGGGGACCTCGCAGGCCACATCGGTCAGGTACGCCCGCAGCTGCTCGACCTCGCCCCGGGACATACCCTCGCCGATCTCGTCGCAGAGACGGGCGGCGAGCTCGGCGTTCTGCTCCTGCATCGTGTCGCCGGAGAACGGCAGGTCGATTCCGCCGTCGGCGGCGTCGGGCAGGTCGCCGATCTCGGCCCGTGCGTCTTCTGCGGCGTCGTGCAGGGCGTCGACCTGGTCGCGCAGGGTCGGCACGCCGACCGAGACGGCGTCGGCTGCGTCGCGGAGGTCGTCGAGGGCCTCGGCCACGTCGTCCTCCGACGCGTCGGCCGCGAGGGCGTCGAGCTGGGCGTCGAGCGCGGCGAGATCGGCCGTCAGCGCGTCGTTGCTCTCGATGGCGAGAACTGCAGGCTTCGCGTCGAGCGACTCGGCGAGCGCGACGCCGTCGGTCACGAGACCGATCAGGGCGACCGTGACGGTGACCGACGAGGCGAACAGCGAGCAGGTGAGCGACGACTCCGTCTTGCAGCTCGCGGCGTCGGGGTTCGACGGGCCGACGGTGCGCTGCAGCTCGGCGGCGACCTGGTCGCGGCAGCCGGCGGTCGACTGGGCGTACCCGTCGAGCTGGGCGGACACCTGCAGCAGGCTGCCGTAGACGCTGGCGGTCTGACCCGGTTCGGCGACGACCGCGGCGCAGCCCTCGCCGTCGATCGTGACGGCGGGTGCCGTGGCCGACGTGTCGCCGAGCAGCGAGTCGACGCTCGAGACGGTCTGCTGCAGCTGGCTCAGCACGGTCGACTGGGTGCCGGTGACGGTGGCCGAGAGGTCGGTCTCGAGCGAGCCGAGCTGGCCGCTGAGGCCGTCCATCGTGCTGGCGAGAGACGAGCTGCTCTCTTTCAGCTGCTCTGCGGTGCGGACGCCGAGCGTCTCGGACGTGCTCTCGAGGTTCGTGCGCACCTCGGTGATCGTCTCGCCGGCGCGGCTCAGGACGGTGTTGACGTCGCCGACCAGCTCGATGGTGCGCTGCTGCAGCGCCAGCTCAGAGGTCGTCGACGAGTCGAAGGCCGACCCGAGCACGCCGTCGACGGTGAGGTCGGTCGAGATGCCGGGCTGCGCTGCGAGGTCGATCGTGGGTGCGGCGAAGTCGGTCACATCGGCGACGAGGTGCAGGGTGGTGCTGGCACCCGAGCGCGGAGGGGCGAGCAAGGCGGCCCACTGCACGACGGCGTCGCCGTCTTCGGTGGTGCTGACGATGCCGTCGGTGCCGGCACCCGTGCCGCTGCCGGTCGAGTCGGAGATGACCTGGCTCGGCGAGACGCCGGTCAGCACGGTCGATGCGGCGAGGCTGATGGGCGCGCCCACGAGGGCCGCGTCGGTGCGGGATGCGCCGGCGACGTCGTAGCTGAGGTCTTGCGGGGCGACGGTGAGGTTCTCGACCGTCAACTCGATCTCGACGCGGCCGTCGTAGCCGTCGAGGTCGGCCAGGTCGGTGCCCGTGCCGTCGGTCGTGCGGTACTGCGTGCTGATGCGCAGCGGCAGGTCGCCCGCGACGTCGGCGGGCACGTGCTCGGCGGTGGTCGTCGAGGAGGTACGGGTCGCGTCGTCGACGGAGATGGCCGTGCTCGAGACGGCCGTGATCGACCCGTCGGTGGCGAGTGCCGTGTCGACGGTCTGCAGGACCTTCGACGGATTCTCGACGACCGTCGGCTCGGACGTGCAGGCCGTGGCCAGCAGTGCGACGACGCCCGCCATGGCGACGACGCCCAGTGCGCGCCCCCCTCGGTGCCGTCGCAGAGTCGTGCTGTGTGTCTTCGTTCCCCTGGCCATGCAGACCGTTCCCCCTAGAAAGTGCTGTCCCTCCTTTGCATGATAGGGGTATGTCGGACGGCTGTGATGTCCCCCATCAGGGTCGTGAGCGGCCCGCGACAGACGGATCGGTGCAGGGACGAGGATCGGCGGCCTTTCCACAGGCGAACATCGACGCCGAACTCGGCTCGACGGGGCGAACCCCGCGCCGAGCGGCTGCGCCGGCGAAGGCTGCGACGCCGTTGATCCCTCCCCAGGCCGCCACCCCCCGAACGGGGACCGACAGATCGGTGCAGAAGGGGTGCATCCTGGCCGTGACGAGCTAGTCTCGTCATGTTCAAGCCCCGGGGGCGTCTTGCACGGGGGCTATTTCCAGATGAAGGGGACATCACCATGTCACGCGTACTTTCCACCGAGCAGGCCAAGACGGCCATCCGCCAAGTCCAGTCGATCGTCAACGGCGGTTTCACCGACCAGATCTCGCAGCTCGACGCTCAGGGCCGCATCCTGTCCGACCCCAACGTCTGGGACGGACCCCTCGCGGCGACCTTCCGCGGCTCCACCTGGCCCGAGACCAAGGCCGCCCTCGACAAGGCCAAGACCGAGCTCGAGCAGCTCCGTACCCAGCTCGACAACATCTCCGCCAACATCTTCTCCGCCGGCGGCGGCGCGTAACACCAGACGACTGCCCCCGTCACCCCGATCTCCGGGGGGACGGGGGCGTTCGCGTCGCGCCGGGCGTCAGAGATCACGCGACGCCGTGAGATTCGGCACGACGACGCCAGACGCCCGGCAGGCGTCAGCACCAGCTATCCGCGACATCGCAGCATCACTCCTGAGGGGGAGGACAATTCATGGGGGATCCCAAAGGCGGCAATGAGCCCGTACCGTTCGACAACGGCACGGCCGACGCACTCGTCACCGCGTTCAACAACGCAGCGGACGACATCGAGGGGCAGAGCGGTTCTCGCTCGTCGCTCGTCACGACCGCGTCGCAGGAGTTCCGTGGTCTCTTCTCCGAGCTCTTCACCACGAACGCGGCGACTGCTGCGACAGGTGCCAGCACCCTCGCCACGAGCTTCCGGGCGATAGCGGACTTCGCCGGCGAGCTGAAGGAGGCGGCGAAGCAGGAGAACGACCGCCGCCGCAAGGCACGGGAGTGGCAGCAGCGCCAGGACGATCGCAACGGCTTCGAAGAGTGGCGAGACAGCATCTGGGGCGGCGAGGAGATGCCTCGTGAGCAGCCCGAGCCGGCGCCCCAGCTCGAGCCCCAGGACGCCAACGTCGGTACCCGCGAGACTCCCGCGCCCGGTTCGGGCGGCGGCAGCGGCGGCACCTCGTCGGCGAAGCCCGACGACCTCCGCTCGTTCGCCACCGGCAGCGCAGCCCTCGACGCCGAGCTCGCGGGCCGCCCCTCGACGCTCTCCGGCAAGCTCGCCGACTTCGCGTCCGACTGCCAGTGGGGCGTCATCCACGCCGACGGCGTGGTCTCGAGCTTCTCGACCTGGCTGACCGCCAACGACACCGATGTCGCGTGGGCGAACACGGTCGCCGGCGCGTTCGAGGCGGCCGGCGGTTCGGGCGTCGTCTCGACCGTCGCGGACTCTGCTCTCGCCGCCGCACTGCAGTCCGCCGGGGTCCAGGGTCAGCGCGACGACCTCGTCGTCCCGCCCGCCCAGGGCTGGGGGTCGCCGCCCACGACCGGCTTCACGATGGACCCGGTCAACACGACCACAGGCAACTTCCTCGAGACGGAGGTCGACCTCGCCTTCGCGGGTGCCGCCTCCTCGTTGCGGGTCTCGCGCACCTACAACTCGCTCGACGACCACGTCGGCCCCTTCGGCCCGGGCTGGGGCTCCGTGCTCGAGATCGGCCTCACCCTCGACGACGAGGGCGCCGCGTTCACGATGGACGACGGCCGTGTGGTCACGTTCCCCCGTCTCGGCAGCTCGTGGGATCGCGCCGTCGGCGAGAACTTCTGGCTCGCAGCCGAGGTCGCCTCGACCCTGCCCGGCCTCGGCGACACGGGCGCCGAGACGCTCCTCGTGGTCCGCGACAACACCGGCGGCTGGTGGGCCTTCTCCCCCGCCGGCGTCTGGCTGGCGAGCGGAGGAGGCGCGGGCACCGTCGTCCGCGTCACCCGCGCCCCCGACGGACTCCCGTCGCGCCTGACCCACGCGCGTGGTCGAACGATCGACATCGACTACGTCGACGGTCGCGTCGCGACCCTCACCGCCTCCGACGGCCGCCGGGTCGAGTACGCCTACGACGCAGCCGGGCGCCTGACCGGCGCTGCGAACGAGGTGGGCACGCGACGGTACGACTGGAACGACGCGGGTCTGATCTCGACGGTGACCAGCGCCTCCGGCGTGGTCGAGGCCCTGAACACGTACGACGAGCAGGGGCGCGTGACGCTGCAGGTGTCGCCGCACGGCCGCACGGTGCGTTTCGCGTATCTGCCGGGTCGGGTGACGGTCATCTCGGACGTCGACGGCACCCGGTCGAACAGCTACATGGCCGACAGGAAGGGCCGACTCGTCGGGGTCGTGGACTCCGACGACCAGCGCCAGTCGATGAGCTACGACCCGAACGGCAACCTCGTCTCGGTCACCGAGCGCGACCGATCGGTCACCGTCAACGGCTACGACGAGCGCGGGCGCAAGGTCCGCACCGTCACGCCGTCGGGCGCCGATCTCACCTACGGCTACGACGCCCTCGACCGGGTCACCACCGTCGTGACCGAGTCGGGCGCCGTCGTCGAGTACGAGTACGCCGACGACGCCGAGCGCAACCCGTCGGCACTGGTCGACCCCGAAGGCGGCCGCACACTCATGCGCTGGCGCGACGGGCTGCTCGAGAGCGTCGTCGACCCGACAGGTGTCGTCGTCCGCTGCCACTACGACGAGTACGGCGACCTGATCGCCACGGAGAACGCCGTCGGCGACGTGGCGCGCATCGAGCGCGACCACGCCGGTCGTCCGGTGGCGGCGGTCAGCCCGTCGGGAGCCCGCACGACCTACACGTACGACGCCGCGGGGCTGCTGGTCTCGCGTCGCGATGCCGACGGGGCGATCTGGCGCTTCGAGCACGGGGCGGGTGCCCGGGTGAGCGCGATCATCGACCCCCTGGGCGCGCGCACCGAATTCGGCTACGGCCCGCACGGCGACCTCGAGACCACGACCGATCCGCTCGGCCGTGTCGTCTCGCGGCGCTTCGACGACCAGGGCGACGTCTCGGCTCTGGAGCTGCCGGACGGCTCGTCGTGGGCGTTCGCGCACGACGGTCTGTCGCGCCTGCGGACGATCACCGACCCCGCGGGCCACGACTGGACCCGCGAGTACGACGTCACCGGTGCGCTCACCGCGACCGTCGACCCGACGGGAGTCCGGCAGGAGGCGCGGGTCGACCGCGCAGACGGCACCGGCACCCTGCGCGACGCGTTCGGCACCACGACCCTGCGTTTCGACGAGTTCGGCCGCCCGGTGGCGACCGAGGCCGCCGACGGCTCATCCGAGCTGACGACGTACGACCGCTGCGGCCGTCCGGTCGAGCTGGTCGACGGCGAGGGCGGTCTCACACGTCTCGAGCGCGATGCCGGCGGGCGCGTCACTGCGGTCGTCACCCCCTCGGGAGCCCGGACGACCTACGAGTACGACTCGTGCGGCCGCGCTTCGGCGAGCGTCGACCCCCTCGGCGCACGCACCACCCTGGCCTACGACGCCGACTCGCGGGTCGTCGCGCGCACGCTGCCGACCGGCGACGTCGAGGGCGTCCGGTACGACGCCGTGGGCCGTGTGGTCAGCAGGTCGACACCGGGTCACGGACAGGCGCGGTTCGACTACGACGCAGCCGGTCGACTCATCGGCACCCAGGACACCCGCTACGGCCGCCGTCGCTTCCGGTACGACGCGGCCGGTCAGCTGATCGAGGCCGAGAACGGTCTCGGCGGCGTGACCCGCTTCGAGTACGACGTCCGCGGGCGCGTCGTCTCCATCACCGATCCGCTCGGCAACGAGACGCGGCGCGAGTACGACGCCGCCGATCGCATCATCGCCGTCACGGACCCGCTGGGCCGGACGACGACCGCTGCGTACGACGCTGCGGGCCGCCAGGTCTCGCAGCAGGACCCCACGGGCACGACCACCACGTGGACCCACGACGCCTCGGGGAACCCCTCGGGCATAAGTGTGGACGGGCGCGTGCGGTCGTCGTTCACCCGCGACGCGTTCTCGCGGTCGATCGTGGTGACCGACCACACTCGCTCCGACCGGGTCGACCTCGAGCATGAGCTGACGTTCGATCGTCGCGGGCTCCTGGTCCGCCGCGCCCGGGGCGGCGAGGCGGTCTCGTGGGAATACGACGCCGACGGGCGGCGCACCGCGCGCATCGATCCCGACGGTGGTCGTGTCGACTATCGGCGTGACGCCGCGGGTCGCGTGGTCTCCGTCGTCCGCGGCGGACAGGACAGCGCGCACGTCTCGTACGACGCCGCTGGTCGGGTCGTCGAGGCCACGACCGGTGGCGACCTGCAGACCTGGGACTACGCGGAGGGCCATCTCTCCCGGCACACGAGCACGACTTCCGAGGGCTCGTCGACGACTCGGATCATCCGCGACGACGAAGCCCGCATCGTCGCTCTCGACACCGTCGACGGTCGGGTCGACTACACCTACGACGCCGCCTGCCAACTGGTCGGTCTCGAGCGCGAGGGCCGCACCTCGACGTGGTCGTATGATGCCGCCGGCCGGCTCGTGCACGAGCTGGTCGATGGCCGGGTGCGCAGCTTCCGGTACGACGCCGCGGGTCAGCTCGTCTCCGAGGAGGCGCGGGTCGGGTCGACGACGGACGCTCTCGACACGGTCGTGGTCGCCTCCGTCGAATATGTGCACGACGGTCTCGGGCGTCGGATCCGTCGGATCGACACCGACGGCTCGTTCACGGAGTACGCCTGGAGCGACCTCGGCTGGCCGACCGCGATCACTGCGCGGGACAGCGACGGCGGCGTCGTCTCGCAGACGAGTCTCTGGGTCGATGTGCTGGGCGAGCTCGCCACGATCGACGGTGTCGACACCTGGTGGGACACCGCGAGTGCTGTGCCGTCACTCGTGTCGATCGCTGGCGCACCAGTCGTGACGATTCCCGGTGGCGCGACGACAGTCGGTGGTGAACAGCTCGAGCCGACCTGGCGGGGCGCCCGCGCGACCGATGTGGCGGATCCGTGGGAGGCGCTTCGCACCTCCTCGGGGATCCCCGGTCTCGAGTTGCCTGCCGGTGTGGAGTTGTCCGCGTCGGGTGGCCTCGCGGTCGCAGGTCTCGACTGGCTCGGGGCGCGGGTCTACGACCCGTCGACCAGAGGATTCCTGTCGACCGATCCGCTGGCGCCCGTGCTGGGCGCAGGCTGGGCCGGGAACCCCTACTCGTATGCGGGCAACGACCCGATGCACGCTCTCGACCCGCTCGGGCTGCGCCCCGCGACGGACGCCGACCTCGACGCCTACGCGAAAGCGAACCAGGGCGCTCTGGCAGATGCGGGCGACTGGTGGGGTGAGAACTGGGAGTACGTCGCAGCTGGCGCTGCGATCGCCGTTGGCGTCGGTCTCATGTTCACGGGCGTCGGTGGTCCTGTCGGCATGGCCTTGATCGGCGCGGCATCCGGTGCTTTCATCGGCGGTGGTGTCTCAGTTGTCTCGCAGAAGGCTCAGACAGGAGAAGTCGACTGGGGCAAGGTCGCCACGGACGCAGCCATAGGAGGTGTGCTCGGGGGCGCTGGAGGCGCGGCGGGTGCGTTCGGCAAGGCAGCAATGGCATCGGCTCCTGCGGCTCAGGCCGGACGAGCCGTGGCAGTCAACGTCGCGGCCAACGGCGGAGTCGGCGCGGTCGGCGGTGGCGCCACCTATCTGGCCAGCCATGGCGGGCGAATCGAGAACGGTTGGGACTTCGCGGGTGCGATCGTCGGTGGGGGCGTGTCTGGGTCGGTCGGCGGACTGGCAGGACCGGCAGGTGGCACGATCGCTCGCAATCTGGGACACACGGCAACCAGTGGTTTGGCGACGGCGAGCACGGTCGTTCTCAACGGCGTGGGGTCGTCTGCGGGTACAGCGGTGCAGAGCATCGTGGCGGGTGAGGACGTGAACCCGCTCGAGGTCGCTGTGAATGGAGTTGTCGGGTCTGGGCTCTCAGCCCTGCCACTCGACCGCGTGATTCCCGGCCAACATGGGGTCAACACGCTTGCGCAGATGCCCTACTTCAGTCCGCGGTCGTTGACTGGAGCGCTCAATCTCGGGGCGCACAACACGGCTGGCCTTTTCGGATCCGCCGTCGGCGGTACGGTCGTGGGAGGCGGGGTGGATGTGTTCCGCGACAGTGTCGGCTTGACCGTCGACTAGAGAACGGTGATGACGATGGCGGCATCGAGACAGTCGAAGCGACCGATCAACGCGGTGGCGGCCATGTTGGCCGTCGTGGGCCTTGTGCTCGGGTTGTGGGTCAGCACAGCGATCGGGGGCGCAGGCGTGCTCGCAACCGTCATCACGTTGGTCGCCGGACTCGCGTACGGCCTGCTCCTCTTCGGCTTCCCGCCCCGCAACAGAGCGATCGGTCTCGGTCTTCTCGCACTCGTCCCGGTGGTCATGATCGTCATCGTCGCGAACCAAGACATCGTCGGATCCGTCCAGTACGCCTGGATCTTCGGCTTCATAGCCGGGGGTATCGCAGGCGGGTACGCATGGCCCTGGTCGCGAGCCACCGTCGCGAAGAGAGCCGGTCGAGGCGATAATTCGCCCTCTGATCCCCGATAGACGTCAGTATCCGAGGTCGTAATCGACCTGGGTCTCCGACCTATCGAAATCCTGAGCCTTGAAAATGAGTAATGAACTTGGTCAAAGACAATCGCGAGGCCGACTGGCTTTTGCCTTTTTGATGTGCCTAGCTGGAATCGTGCTGGTCTTCATGGTCGGAGGCTCTAGGACTTCTTCTGCATTACCCATTTTCATTAGGACACTCTTAGCAGGAGCCGTCTTCAGCTCGTTCATCTTTTCCAGTGCTGAAAATGAAATTGGCTTATCTCGTCATGCTACTTGGCCCGCTCGGTATCTTGGGTCTTTTGAACTGGCTCTCTGAACCCTGGGCAACCGGTCAAATAACTTGGTTTATCGGAACCCTGGTTGGCACTGTTTTCGGTTCGCACCTGAGATATCTAGTCATGTCCAATCGGCATCGATCCTGGTAGTCAGCGACTAGTAGGAATGAGGAATGAGGAATGAGGAATGATCTTGGCCAACGCCAATCACGAGAGCGTCTGGTGTTTGCGGGCGTGATGTGCCTGGTTGGAATCATGCTGGTCTTCATGGTCGGAGGCTCTAGGACCTTCTCTGTATTACCCACTATCATTGGGGCATTACTGGCAGGAGTCATCTTCGGCTCGTCCACTTTTTCACTACTTGGAATAAAATGGGCTTATCCCGTCATGCTCCTGGGCCTACTCACCATCTTGGGCCTCATGACTAGACTCCCTGGCCCCTGGGCCACCGGTCAAATAACGTGGATTTTCGGAACTTTTGCTGGAACTATTTTCGGCTCACACGTGAGATATCTAGCGATGTCCCGTAGGCGTCGGTCCTCCTAGTCGGTGGATCGTCTTCTGAACAGTTGGCGGCCTTGCCGCCACGCATGCGCGACGTTGACAGCCTGCTAGACAAAGCAATGAATCTTCTTCTGCTAGACCGGACGCAAATGCTGGAAGATATCGCGCCGATTCCTGATGGAATCGTCAGCATCGCACCGACAACAGCGGACCTGTAGCCCCTTACGTCGGAACATCAAAAGGCCTGGGAATTTATAGAACCATTGGGGCTTTAGCCGTTTAGCCTCGGGGCAAGTCCCGGTTCAAACTGCGATCACTAGACTCAGGAGAACCTCACGTGTCAAACAACATGGATAGCAGCGAGGACAATGTGCGCCCGGTACCGCTGGGGGGCAAGACAGCACGAAGACTGCGCCTCCTCACCCTCATCGGTGCGCTTCTCGACATCCTCATTGCCATCGCAGTCGTCACTCAAGTCCCTCTGAGCACAACGATCTCGTACACCCGCATCTCATCAGAGTCGCAGGTCCCGCTCTTCGGCCTGCTTGCGGCACCAGTGCTGCTCTCAGCCTTGTGGTGGCAGACGCGGTCGGCTGAGAGGCAACCACTCCCTGACAAGGAGCGCGTCCTTCTCATCGCGATCTCCGTACCGTTCCTGGGATTCTTCACGATCGGGCAACTTTTTATGGCGCGGGATTACCTCATCGCAGGCGGGGTTCTTCCGGCCTGAGCTGGGAAGAGCTTCTCGCATCACCCGATTAACGATGCCCCGTAGCGTGGACCGCCACCGCGAGGCAATAGCTAGATTGGCGGGGCGACGTGTGGGTCAGCAGACGAGACATATGAGGTCATTCCATGAGCAACGCGCCTGCCGCCGGTGACGTCGAGTCGGAGCATGCCGCGAAGCCTCTGGGCGGGAGGACGATCGTCTGGCTACGACGGGTGCTGCTTGCGGGCGTCCTTCTCGACATCGTCGTGGCAGTTTTCGTAGTCATCCAGGTTCCCACCGGCACCACGGTCTCCTACACGAGGGCTTCGAGAGAGTGGCAGATGCCTCTCTTGGTTCTACTCATCGCCCCACTTGTGCTGATAAGCCTATGGTGGCGGTCTCGTCGGGCGGCAAGCGAGTCGCTACCAAGAGAAGAACGAAGATTTCTCCTCGTGATCTTCGTGCCATTCTGGCTCTTCTTCGTTGTGGGGCAGCTCTTCATGGCTCGTGACTTCCTCATCGCAGGCGGGGTGCTGTAAGGCCACAGGGCTAAGCAGCCGGACTGGCGTCGCGACAACCAGCAGCAGACTGAAGCTCAGCGCTTGAGTCCGAAATCCGGGAAGGCAGCAGATGGCGAGCGCACGAGACGATGGCGATCGGAATCCAACAGACAAAAGCGAATGGCTGCCTCGAGATCCAAAGGGTCACAGACTCATACGAGTGACACGCAATCTTGTTCTTTTCTGCATTCCACTGGATGTCGTTATTGCCATTTATACGTTCACGCGAGTACCACTTGACACGACTACTCGGCATACTCGCCATTCAAGAGATTATGAGATACCCGTCTTTGTTCTATTCGGGATGCCTACGGTCCTGGCCCTCTTGTGGCTTCGTTCGCGTCGAGCTGCCCATGACCCCTTGCCGCCGAATGAGCGAAAGATTCTTTTTGCGCTTGGGATTCCCATGCTGTCATTTATGATGGTGAGTCAGTTCGTTGTGATGAGAGACTTCCTCGAGGCTGGCAGCTCACTAGGATGACGACGCAGTTCGCCCTTTTTCTCACACACACGACATCGAGAGTGGATTCCACTGCGGTACTGCCAGACGATCCTATGGTCAATCGCCAGCCCGAGAGAGACTTTCATACAGTGACGGATTCAGCTTTTGGCAAGAAGTAAGCCAGCGATCTTTGGCTACAAGCCTATGCCTCGAATCCAGCGACGTTACAATGCGGTCTTGGCGGTTGTGAACATCGTGGTCGCAATCGTATTGCTGCTGGTTCTGCAAGCTGATGCGAGTTCGGCTCTCATGACACTGGGCTTGGGGATCTTGACCGCCGGCCTGTTGGCGTACTCGTCATCTTTGTGGGGAACGCTCTCCGCTGCAGTTCTTTCGATTGCCGGGCCACCCCTTCTGAACGCCACACTGCCAGATGATGAGATCGTCTTAGGCCCTTGGTTCTTCTCCATGATCGCTGGATGGTTCATCGGGTCGACTATTCGCGCACCGAGAAGCGAGCAGGTCAGAGAGCGAGAAGCCACCAGTTCAGAACTCCAATGGTCGGTCGGACGTAAGACATTCGCCGAAGATGCGCCCACGACCGAACAGGCCGTCAGCAAAGTCCGCGCATTGGACGGGATGACTCGGTCCCACGTCGTTCTCAAGCACAAGGGCTCCAGGCTCGACATCTGCGGGCGGGCCGACGGGGCCTTGGCTGTGTTCCACTCCCCAGACACCCTGGACGACGACGCCTGGAGCATGGCGATGACTCCCACCGCTTCCAGAGACCATGTGACGGTCATGATGGGCAGCATCGTCAACTCCGTCGAGCAACGCCACACGGTTCTCGTCAGCGAGGCCGAGGAAGCAGCCCGCCATTTTCTGGCATGTGGATCAATGAGCTCAGCACTGACCTGGTGGACGAGCGCCGATGTCCTCTCGATCAAACCGCACCTCGGCGAGTAGCACAGCACGATCCGCGAGCGCTTCGGACGGTATGGGCACTCCCGAGAATGGCTCCCGTCTCCTTGGTCGACAGGGCAGGCGACCTGGCTATTCGGATAACTAGCGGCAGCGTCTCTCCGACAGACCGGTTCGTGCCAGGATGTCCAGCGAGCAAGCCGATCGCCGGCACCAGGGGGACTTCATGAGCACAGACCGCACCGCCGCACCCACCGAGACGAAGCCTCGCCGCCTGTCGCCGACCAAGCCGGTGGCTATGCCGTCGTCGACGCGCGTCGTCCTGGCGTGCGCCGGCTTCGTGCTGGGTCTGGCCGCGACGCTGTTCGGCGGCGCCCACATCGGCCTGGCCATCTCGCTCAGCCTCGTCGTGCTGGTCGCCTCGACCCTGATGGGCCGCCTCCGCGACCGGGTCCGCTCCACGATCACGCCGATCACCCTGACCGCAGTCGCCAGCGTGTCCCTCGTCTCGTCCGGCACCCCGAGCTCGTGGATCGTCTTTACCCTCATGGGCTCCGCCTTCCTCGGCCACACGATCGGCACGGCATCGAGGGCCCGGCAGGAGGCGCGCGAGGCCATCATCCTGCCCACCGACCCCGCGAGCGTGCCCGGTCGCACCGTGCTGCTGTGGCGCATGGGACGCGAGCAGTTCGAGGTGCTCGACCCCTCCGAGAAGCGCCTCCGCACGGTCATCAAGGGGCCGAAGGGCAACATCCCCACCAGCATCGAGCTGCGCCGTAGCACCGCGGGTCTCGACATCCTCCGACCGGGCGATGTCCCCATCGCGGTGCTCCACGCCATGGACGTCGACACCGGCCCCTGGTACGAGATCGTCGACCCGATCGTCGCCCCCGGGCCTGGTCAGCCGATCCCGGCCAACCCGTCCACCGCCGTGCTGCTCGATCGCACCACCGAGGCCGCGGTCCACTTCAGCCGCACCGGCGAACCGTCGCCCTCGGCCCCCTGGGCCCTGAGCACCCGCCGCTGAGAGCGATGCACCCGCCGGTCACGACGGGAGCGCCGCCACCCACGCCCTGAACGACGCCAGCTCGGCGTCGCGCAGCACCACGGTGGGCGGCGCATCGACGTCGGCGGACAGGAACGCCAGGCCGCCCGGAGCCTCACCCTCCAGCATGTCCCCCACCGCCGTGCCGGATTTCTTCGGCCATGCCTGCGTCCACACCGCGTAGATCGTCGGCCCGTGGGTCGTCTCGAGGATGGCCGTCTCGTCGTCCATGAAGCGATGCACCTCGTCGAGCCTCACCCCGGCGCGCCCCTCGGGCACCGTGAACACGATGCCCGGCACGCTCGGCCGACGCTTCGACGGGACCTCGACCGCCGCCGCCTCGGCCGTCGCCCCGCCACCCGACCACGGTGCCACCGGAATCCGGGGCCACGGCTCGACGGGCGCCGCGCGCTCGTCGTCGTCACGCTTGCGGAACAGTCCGAACACGTCATCCCCCTGACTCGAGGCGCCGCCACCCGGCCCTCGTGTGCCCCGACGCTACCAAGCCGAGGAGGCGCGGCTCGCTTCCCCGCGCCTCCTGCGTCCAGGTGACGCGAACGGGTGCCCTTGCGTCCGGGACTTCGCCGGTAGCGTCACTTCGACGGGCCGGCCGCGTCTCCTCTCCACAACCACCCCGGCAGCGCCCTCCGGTACGCGAGAATGGGCCGATGAGCGCTTCACTCGTAGCCAAGGGCCTGGCCGGCGGCCACGGCCACCGCACCCTGTTCGACGACCTCGACCTCACGGTCGCACCGGGCGACGTCGTGGGCGTGGTGGGCGTGAACGGGGCCGGCAAGTCGACCCTGCTGCGCCTCCTCGCGGGGGTCGACGAGCCGCAGGGCGGCACCATCACCCTCAACCCCGGCGACGCCTTCGTCGGATGGCTGCCGCAGGAGCACGAGCGCCTCCCCGGCGAGACCGTCGCCCAGTACATCGGCCGCCGCACCGGCAGCACCCAGGCGACCGCCGAGATGGACGCCGCCGCGGCAGCCCTCGGCGACCCCGACCCCGCACCCCGCACGGACGGCCTCGACCCCGCCGACGTGTACTCCACCGCGCTCGAGCGCTGGCTGGCGAGCGGTGCCGCCGACCTCGACGACCGCCTCCCGGGCGTGCTCGCCGACCTCGGCCTCGAGACCGCGAGCGCGACGTCGTCCGCCGACCCCGGCACGGCCACCGTCGGCCCCGACACCCTGATGACCGCCCTCAGCGGAGGCCAGGCCGCCCGCGTCGGGCTCGCCGCCCTGCTGCTCAGCCGCTTCGACATCGCCCTGCTCGACGAGCCCACGAACGACCTCGACCTCGACGGCCTCGAACGACTCGAGCGCTTCGTGCAGGGCCAGCGCGGCGGGGTCGTGCTCGTCAGCCACGACCGCGAGTTCCTCGCCCGCTGCGTCACGAAGGTGCTCGAGCTCGACCTCGCCCAGGCGTCGAACCGGGTCTTCGGCGGCGGCTACGACTCGTACCTCGAAGAGCGCGAGACCGCCCGCCGTCACGCCCGCGAGGCCTACGACGAGTTCGCCGACAAGAAGGCCGACCTGGTCGGGCGCGCCCGCGTGCAGCGCGAGTGGTCGAGCCAGGGCGTGCGCAACGCGATGAAGAAGTCGCCCGACAACGACAAGATCCGTCGCAAGGCCGCGGCCGAGTCGAGCGAGAAGCAGGGCCAGAAGGTCCGCCAGATGGAGAGCCGCATCGCCCGCCTCGAGGAGGTCGACGAACCCCGCAAGGAGTGGCAGCTCGAGTTCACCATCGGCGAGGCGCCGCGCTCGAGCGCCGTCGTCTCGACCCTCAGCGGCGCGGTGTTCCGCCAGGGCGACCCCGCGACGGGCGAGTTCGTGCTCGGACCGGTCTCGGTGCAGGTCAACGGCGGCGACCGCATCGGCATCACCGGGCCCAACGGCGCCGGCAAGTCGACCCTGCTGCGCGGTCTGCTCGGGCGACAGGAGCCGAGCGAAGGAGGCGCGAGTCGCGGAGCCAGCATCGCCGTCGGCGAGATCGACCAGGCGCGGGCACTGCTCGCGGGCACCGTCCCCCTCGCCGAGGCGTTCGAGGGGCTCGTGCCCGACTGGCCGCAGGCGGAGGTCCGCACCCTGCTCGCCAAGTTCGGTCTCAAGGCCGATCACGTCAACCGCCCCGTCGACGAGCTGTCGCCCGGCGAGCGCACCCGTGCCGGTCTGGCCCTCCTGCAGGCCCGCGGGGTCAACGTGCTCGTGCTCGACGAACCCACCAACCACCTCGACCTCGTCGCCATCGAACAGCTCGAGCAGGCGCTCGAGTCGTACGACGGCACCCTCCTGCTCGTCACCCACGACCGCCGCATGCTCGAGAGCGTGCGACTCGACCGGCAGTGGCGCGTCGAGAACGGGACGGTGACGGAGCAGTGAGCCGCGCCTCCTCGGCTCCGACGTCGTCGACTCGCCCGGTGTCGGGGGCTGCCTCGGGGCAGGCTGCGCGACCGGCGTCACGACCGGTGCGCCGACGGGGCGTGCGAGCCCTCGCCGCCGTCGCCGTCGCCGCCGCGGTCGCTCTCGTGGCCGGCTGCAGCGGCGACCCGACACCGGCGCCCACTCCCACGGCGGATCCGTGGGCCGCCTGGGACTCCGCCCTCGCCGAGACCGACACCGAGTCGGCCCGCTGGCTGGCGCTCGGCGATTCGCTGACCGAGGGGCAGGGCGCCTCCGCGATCGAGAACCGGTGGATCGACCTCACGCGCGACGCCCTGCAGCGGCAGCACCCGGTCGAGGGCGTCGCCGGCGGGGTCGGCTACCGGCCGGGGGTCTTCGCGGTGTACCCGCCCGACTCGACCTGGGGCGCCTGGCAGTCCGACCAGACGGCCGTCACCCCCGACTTCACGACGCCGAGCCTCGGCTACCGCAGCGTCGACCTCGAACCCGGCTCGAGCATCACGTACCAGGTGCGCGGCACCGACCTCGACCTGTGGTGGTCGCCGGGCGGCGGGGTGTTCCGCTACGCGGTCGACGGGGTCGAGGGCGAGCCGGTCGACACGAGCGCGGCAGGAGTGAGCGATGCCGAAGGAGGCGCGGGTGCGGTCTCCGGCGCCGGTGTCACGAGCGTGGACGGACTCGAGAGCTCGGTGCACACGGTGACCATCGGGGTCGATCCGGACGCCGCCGACGGCTTCGTCTTCGAGGGGATCGCCGCGTTCGACGGCGACCGCGACCGCGGGGTGTCGCTGTTCGACTCCGCGCACTCGGGAGCGACCGTCGCGACCTTCGCGGCGGATCTCGACGGGTTCCTGTCGAAGGTGGCGGCGGTGCAGCCCGACCTCGTCACCATCACCCTCGGCGCCAACGACGCCGTGAACACGAGCCCCGACGACCTGGAGGAGGGCTATCTCGCTCTCGTCCGCGGCCTGAAGGGCCTCGACGATCCGCCGACCGTCGTCATCGTCGACGAGTTCAGCTCGGACCTCGCCAGCCTCTTCGACCAGAGCGGATCGAGCGGCGACTACGCGGCCGCCGTCGAGTCGGTCGCCGAGCAGACCGGGTCGGTGCGCGTGTCACTGGGCGACGCCCTGCCGGCGGACGCCGCGGGCGACGGCGACATCACCTCGCTGCTGTCCGACGACGGCATCCACCCGAACGACGCCGGGGCGCGGGTCATCGCGCGGTACATGATCGAGCTGCTCGGGCGCTGAGGCGCTAGGGCGGAGCCGGGCCGGTGCGCCGGGCAGCCGGTGCGCCGGGCAGCCGGTGCGCCGGTGCGCCGGGCAGCCGGTGCGCAAGGCGGCCGGCGAGCAGCCGCGCCACCACGCGAAGAACCGCGTTCGCGAAGATGAACCTCGATATATCGTGGTTCATCTTCGCGAACGCGGTTCATGGGCGCGGCGCCTCGGGCGCCGGCAGCTACTTGAGCAGCAGCAGCGTGGAGTCGAGCGCCTCGGTCGGCGAGAGCGGGGCCTCGTCGCCGGCGCCGGTCGCCGACAGGGCGAACAGTCCGTGCGGCGTGATGACGGTCGCCCCGGCGAGCGTGACGCCCTCCTGAGCGGCCTCGAGCTCGAAGGCACGACCGCCGAGGTCGCCGATGCGCGCATCCTCGACCTCGGTGACGCCCTCCTGACCGGCGATCTGGTCGCTCTGCGAGGTGATGGTGGCTTCGTCGAGCTCCTGCGTGCGCGCGACGGCGACGATCGCCTGGGCGCTCGGGTCGATCTCGCCCTCGGCGCTGGCGGCGCTGTTGGCCCACGAGCACTGCAGCTGGCCGTCGGCCTCCGTGCTCTCGTCTTGCAGGTCGAGGCCCTCGACGATCGAGCCGAGCGCCTCGCCCGCGTCGGCGCAGGTCGTGACGGCGAGCTCTCCGGTCAGGTCGCGGTCCTCCTGAGTGGCAGCGCTCTCGCTCGCCGAGCTGCTGGGGTCGCTCGAGTCGGCGTTCGAGTCGCTCGACCCGGTGCACCCGGCGAGGAGCAGCGTGAGCGCGACGGCTCCTGAGGCGACGACCGTCATCGCGGTCTTCGTGGTCTTGATGGTGCGCATGGTGGTCCCCCTACGTCGGCCGCCGACTCGCTGTGCGACGGACCCTGCCACCCTAACGGCGACGACCTGTCGGTGCCCGACCCGCGCCTCCTCGGCTCCCCCGCCCCCGCGCCTCCTACCAGCGCGTGCGCTCGCGCTCCTGCTGCACGACGGCCTCGCGATCGGAGAGACCGGCCAGGCCCGACAGCGCCTGACGCATCCGCGGGTTGCCCATCAGCACCGGCCCCGTCCGGTCGAGGAACGCCCAGTACCCCGCCGTCACCGGGCACGCGTCGGGCCCGAGCCGCTTCTTCGGGTCGAACCGGCACCCGCCGCAATGGTCGGTCATGCGGTTGATGTAGGCGCCTCCGGACGCGTACGGCTTCGTCGCGACGATCCCCCCGTCGGCGTGCTGCGACATGCCGACCACGTTGGCGGGCATCACCCACGGCGTCCCGTCGACGTACATGTCGATGAACCACTGGCTGAGCGCCGACGGCTCGACACCGCGCTGCAACGCCCAGTTGCCGAGGATCATCAGGCGCTGGATGTGGTGACTCCACCCGTGCCGGTGCAGCCCGTCGAGCGTCTCGGCCAGGCAGTTCGCCTCGACGACCGCCTGACCCGCCGCGTCGGTCGGCTCGCCCGTGCCGTCCCCGGCGTCCCCATCACCGGCACCACCCCCCGCACCCCCGAGGTCGCGCCCGAGCGTCGCGAACACCTGCGGCAGCGGCTCGTGCGCCTCGAGCTTGTTGTTCGACGTCGCGTAGTCCTCGCCGAGTCGCCAGTAGAGGTGCCACATGTAGTCGCGCCACCCCATGATCTGCCGCACGAACCCCTCGACACTGCGGATCGGCGCGTCGCCCGCGGCGTACGCGGCGGCCACGGTGTCGATCACGTCGCGCGGGTCGATCAGTCCGAGGTTCATCGGGGCGCTGATCAGCGAGTGCGCCATGGTCCAGTCGCCGCTGAGCGTGGCGTCCTCGAAGGGGCCGAAGTCGGGGAGGCGCACCTCGACGAAGTCGGCGAGCGCGGCCTCGGCCTCGGCGGCGGTCGCGGCGAACCGGCGGGGTCCGGCGTCGCCGACCAGGGTGACCACTCCGTCGCGTTCCCAGCGGGCGATGTCGTGCCGCACCTCCTCGTCGATGTCGTCCTCCTCAGGCCAGAGGGGTGCGGGCAGTCCGAGCGACGCAGCGCCCTTCGGGGGCTTCTCGCGGTTGTCGTGGTCGTGGTTCCAGCGACCGCCGGCCGGCTCCTGCCCCTCCATCAGCACACCGGTGCGCTGGCGGACGACGCGGTAGAAGTCCTCCATCAGCAGGCGCTTCCCGGCACGCGAATCCGCCCACGCCGCGAAGTCGCTCTCGCTCGTGACGAATCCCCGGCTCGGCAGGATCTCGGCACCGACCCGTCGCACCAGGCGTCGCGCTCGGTACGAGGTGGGGTCGATCACCTGCAGATCGTCACGCCCGTCGACGGCCTCCGAGTAGTGCTCGACCTGTCTGAAGTCGACCCGGTCGCCGAGATCGCGCGCCCGATGCCTGATGGCCGACAGCAGCAGCTGCAGCTTCGCGCGGTGCAGCGTGCGCCCCCGCCACGACGACCTCGACTCGACGAGCAGCATCGGCCCACCGTCGTCGAAGTGCGGGCCGAGTTGGTCGAGGAAGATCCAGCGGGTGCGGTCCATGAGGGGTCGAACGGTACCCGCGGGGGCCGGAGCGCGCGCGAGCCGTGGCCGCGTTCGGCTGCCGCCCGGCGCCACCCAGGCCGAGGAGGCGCGGGTCGGGTACCGTCGACCGCCCCTGACCTCTGGAGATCACCATGGCATCCCTGCTTCGCCGCTTCGCACCCCTGATCATCACCTTCGTCGTGCGCAAGATCATGAAGAAGCGCGGTGGCGGCGGCTCGACCGGCGGCAACTACCCGCGTCGCTGAGCCGCGCCTCCTGGGGCACGCGACCCGCGCCTCCTCGGTCACGCGACCCGCGCTTCCTCGGCCACGCGAACCGCGCCTCCTCGGGCACGCGACCCGCGCACCGCAGACGAGAACCCCCGCGTGAGCGACGAACCCCCGGATGACGGGGTTCGATGCTCACGCGGGGGTTCTGTCGTCTCCGCAGGAGGTGCGGCTCAGCTCTCGAAGGTCGCGTCGAGCGTGATCTCGACACCGGTCAGAGCCTTGGAGACCGGGCAGGTCGCCTTGGCCTCGTCGGCCGCCGTAAGGAACGCGGCCTCGTCGATGCCCGAGACCTCGCCGACGACGGTGAGGTGGATGCCGGTCAGCTGGAACCCGCCGGCCGGGTCGGCGCCGAGCGACACGTCGGCCTTGACGTCGAGGGCCTCGACGGTGCCGCCGGCCTGACCGAGCACGGCGCTGAACTGCATGGCGTAGCAGGCCGAGTGCGCGGCGGCGAGCAGCTCTTCGGGGCTGGTCGAGCCGTTGGCGTCCTCAGCGGAGCGCTTGGGGAACGAGACGCCGTAGGTGCCGACCTTCGAGCTGGTCATCTCGACCTGGCCCTCGCCGGTCTCGAGGCTTCCGTTCCAGGCGGTGCGTGCGGTGCGAGTGGGCATGATGCTCCTTCGTAGGTGTTCGGGTGGATGTTCGGAGGTGTTGAGGGGGACTGTTGCTGGTCTAGGGGGCTGGTCTGGGGGGCGGGTCAGGCGGCGGCGCGGACGCGGTCGGCGACCCCGCCGAGCTGCTCGGTCAGCGCCGTCAGCACGTCGGGCGACAACCCGGTCGCCTCGCAGATCCGCTCGGGGATGCTCGCCGCCTCGGAGCGCAGCGCGTCACCCGCGGGCGTCAGCGCCACCTGCACGGCCCGCTCGTCGGCGGAGCCGCGACGCCGGGAGACGAGACCCTGCGCCTCGAGCCGGCGGAGCAGCGGCGACAGCGTGCCCGAGTCGAGGTGCAGACGCTGGCCGAGACCCGAGACGCCGGTCTCGCCGTCTTCCCAGAGCACGAGCAGCACGAGGTACTGCGGGTACGTGATGCCGAGCGGCTCGAGCAGGTCGCGGTAGCGGGACGTCAGGGCACGCGACGCGCTGTACAGGGCGAAGCAGATCTGCTCGTCGAGCAACGGGGTGCGCGCGGTGTCGGACATGAGTCGACCATAACACGTTGCGCGCAACAAGGTTGACCGCAACCGAAATCGGCCAGAGCGGTGCCGGGCGCAGAGGAGCAAGCCCACCGAGGAGGCGCGGGTCGACCGAGGAGGCGCGCGCACCCCGTCCGCTCCCCGTCGCGTAGCGTGCACGCATGAGCTCCGACGACCCCACCGGCATGACCGACGACGAGAAGCGCCACGACCAGCTGACCCGTGCGCCGAAGTCCGACCCGGGCGACGACGCCCCGCGCATCACCACCGAGGATCGCGGCGACGGCGTCACCCGGATCGACGTCGCCGACACGGCGGCCGTGCGCCCCGGCAAGGGCGAGCCCCGCTCCGCCGGCTGACCCGCGCCTCCTGCGTCCTGCGTCGAGGTGACCCGATCGGTTGCCGGGAGGCCGGAGGGGGCACCGATCGCGTCACCTCGATGGCGGCTCGAGCCTCCTAGACGGCGGAGACCGGCCTCGGCTACCATCGACCCTGGTCGCACGTCACGCGCGGCCCCGGGCGCGCACGACAGCGCGCAGTCGGGATCACCATCCTCCCCGTGTCACACGGGTAGCAGGAACGGCGCCCGCCGACGACCGAGACCTCACATGACGATCACCTCCGCGCGTCCTTCGACGCCCACCGCCCCCCCTGCCAAGTTCCCCCTCGCCGGCCTGCTCGCCCTGGCCGTCGCGACGTTCCTCTCCATCTCGGGCGAGATGCTGCCGACCGGGCTGCTGCCCGAGATGAGCTCCGAGCTCGGCGTCAGCGAGTCGAGCATCGGCCTGCTGGTGAGCGTCTTCGCGTTCACCGTGGTGCTGACCAGCACGACGCTGACGCATCTGACGCGGCGACTCCCCCGGCATCTGCTCATCGTCGGGCTGATCGTCGTGCTGGCGATCAGCGCGGGGCTGACCGCGATCGCGCCCACGTACGAGCTGGTCGTCGCGTCGCGGATCCTCGGCGGGCTCGCGCACGGCACGTTCTGGGCGATCGGCGGCGCGTACGCCGCTCACCTCGTGCCGCGCGAACAGGTCGGGCGCGCACTGGCCGTCGCGATGAGCGGCGGCACGCTCGCGTTCGTGCTCGGCGTGCCGCTCGGCACGGCGGCCGGCCAGGCCCTCGGCTGGCGCCCCGCGTTCGGTCTACTGGCCGCATTGATGGCCGTGGGCGCGGTGCTCGTCTGGCGGCTGCTGCCCCCGGTGCCGACACCCGCCGACTCGGACCCCGACGCCGAGTCCACCGAGGCCGCGACGACGATGGTCCCCGCGACGGGATCGGTGCCGATCGTGCCGACCCGCGCCTCCTCGGCTCCCCGTCGACGGGGTTCGCTGCCGAAGCCGTCGGTGCTCGGCGTGGTCTTCAGCTGCGTCATCACCGCGGTGTTCATGGTCGGGCACTACTCGTTCTTCACGTTCATCGCGCCGTACCTGGTGCGCTCGACGGGCATCGCGGAGTCGTCGCTCAGCGCCGCGCTGTTCGCGTTCGGCATCGCCGGAGGCGTCGGTCTGCTGATGGTCGGCTGGTTCCTCGGCAAGCGCCCCCGCATCAGCATCCCGATCGGCATCGGCGTGGTCGCCGTCTCGGTGTTCGCGATGATGGCGTTCGAGGGGCAGCCGACCCCGTCGCTGATCGCGTTCGTGGTGTGGGGTGTCACGTTCGGGGCGCTGCCGCCGTTGTTCCAGACGCGGATGCTGCAGGTCGCCCCGGCGAAGATGCGCGACCTCGCGAGCGCGTTCTACACGACCGGGTTCAACGCGGGCATCGGCGGCGGAGCCCTGATCGGCGCGATCGTGCTCGACGGCGCAGGGCTCGACGCGCTGCCGGTGCTGTACATCGTCGTCGCCGTGGTGGTGCTCGGGCTGGTGCTGGTCACCGACCGGGTGCTCGCGGTGCGGTCGGCGCGCTCGTAGCCCCGAGCCCCGAAGTGGGGCGGACCACCGAACCAGCTCGTCCGCATACTCGAGAGACGGCAGGGGGCGACGATGGACACCGAGAGCACGGCGACCGAGCAGTCCACGCGCTGCGCGGGCTGCGGCGAGACCGCCCGCCTCGCACCCAATCCGTACTTCGGCACGGGACTCTCGGTCCACCGCCACATCGTCACGTGCGCACGCTGCGGCACGCTCGGCTTCGCACCTCACTCCGACCCCGAGCCGACGACCGAGACCGGGTCGACGCCGGTCGCGGTGGGGCCGTGGCGGCGACTCGCCTCCTGGTTGGGTGGGGCGTGACCCTGCGCGTCCGCGACTGCCCGCGCCGCGCCTCCTGAACGCTCCCTGACCCGCCGCTGAACCCCAGCCCAGAATGCGCACCCCCGCAGGGCGTTGGCTGGCCGCATGACAACAATCGGAATCATCGGAGCAGGCAACATCGGCAGCCAGGTCGCTCGCGCGGTCATCGAGCAGGGCTACGACGTCGTGATCAGCAACTCGCGCGGGCCCGAGACGCTCGCCGATCTGGTCGCCGACCTCGGCCCGAAGGCACGTGCGGCGACGGCCGAGGAGGCGGGCGAGGCAGGCGAGGTCGTCGTCGTCACCGTCCCGTTGAAGAACGTCGAGGAGGTGCCGGTCGAGCCGCTCGCCGACAAGATCGTCATCGATACCAACAACTACTACTTCGAGCGCGACGGCAACATCGCCGCCCTCGACAACGGCGTCGACACCGTCTCGCAGATGCTGCAGCGCCACCTGCCGACCAGCAAGGTCGCCAAGGGCTTCAACCACATCATGGCGAAGGACATCACGACCGACGGCAAGCCCTCCGGCACCGAGGGGCGCCGCGCCCTCGCGACGTCGAGCGACTTCGAAGAGGCCGCCGAGCTCGTGCAGCGCCTCTACGACGAGCTCGGCTTCGACACCGTCAACGTCGGACCGCTGAGTGAGAGCTGGCGCGTCGAGCGCGACCAGCCCGCCTACGTCGTGTCGCAGACCCGCTCCGAGCTCGTCGAGAACCTCGCGAAGGCCACCCGCGCCACCGCGACCACCGAGCCCGCCCCGCACCCCGAGGCGTAACGCCCCGCAGCGCCCCGCCCTACGGCGCCGGGCGTTCATCGAAATGACCCGTTCAGGGCCCAGAGGTCGACTCCGGGCACCGAACGGGTCACTTCGACGATGAGGCGCCTTAGGCTGGCGGCATGCTCATCGTCTCGCTCGTGGCCGCCACGCTCGCCGCCCTGCTGCACGTCTACATCTTCGTGATGGAGTCCGTGCTCTGGACGACGCCGCGCGTCCGCGCGACCTTCGGCATCACCGACGACCGGCAGGCCGAGTTCACGAAGCCGATGGCCTTCAACCAGGGCTTCTACAACCTCTTCCTCGCGGTCGTGACGCTCGTCGGCGTCGTGCTGGTGGCGTCCAGCCGAGGAGGCGCGGGTCAGCTCGCGGACACCTCCCCCGCAGGTCTCGCCCTCCTGGTCGCGGGCACGGGCTCGATGCTCGCCGCAGCGCTCGTGCTGGCGCTCTCCGACCGCACGAAGCTGCGTGCGGCGGCGACGCAGGGGCTCTTCCCGCTCGTGGCCCTGGTGGCACTGCTGGTCGCTGCGCTCTGAGCCGAGCCGCACCTCCACCCCGCACCTCCTGCGTCGAGGAGTCACGACTCGCCGCGCGCACCGGGTCCGCGCGGCGAGTCGTGACTCCTCGCTGTCGGTAGCCTGGGCGGGTGACCGACGCGACCACCGCCTCCAGCGCTTCCACCGCCTCCTCCGCCTTCCCCTCGACGCACTGGACCCTGACGCTCGTCTGCCACGACCAGCCGGGCATCGTCCACGCGATCAGCGGAGCCGTGGTGCAGGCCGGCGGCAACATCACCGAGTCGGCGCAGTTCTCGAGTCACGACACCGGCACGTTCTTCATGCGCCTGCAGGTCGAGGCGCCCGGCGAGCGCGCCGCGCTGGAGGAGGCGCTCGCACCCGTGCTGGCCCGCTATGACATGCAGGCGAAGCTCGACGTGGTCGGCCGGCCGATCCGCACGCTCGTGCTGGCGAGCAAGGCGGCGCACTGCGTCAACGACCTGCTCTTCCGGCAGCGCGCCGGGCAGTTGCCGATCGAGGTGCCGCTGGTGCTCGCGAACCACGACGACCTCTCGGGGCTCGCCGAGTTCTACGGCAAGCGCTTCGAGCACCACCCCGTCACCGACCCCGAGTCGAAGGCGGCGTTCGAGGCCCGGGTGCTGCAGGTCGTCGACCGGTACGACATCGAGCTCGTCGTGCTGGCGCGCTACATGCAGATCCTCAGCCCCGAGCTGTGTGCGGCGCTGGAGGGGCGGGCGATCAACATCCACCACTCGTTCCTGCCCGGGTTCAAGGGGGCCAACCCGTATCGTCAGGCGCACGCCCGCGGGGTGAAGCTGATCGGCGCGACGGCGCACTTCGTCACGAGCGACCTCGACGAGGGGCCGATCATCGAGCAGAACGTCGTCCGCGTCGACCACACGCGCAGCGCCCCCGAGCTGATGGCGATCGGACAGGACGAGGAGAGCCGCACCCTCACGCAGGCCGTCCGCTGGTTCGCGGAGGATCGCGTGCTGCTCGACGGAGCCCGCACGATCGTCTTCCGCTGAGGCGCGGGCTGCGACGACTCAGAGCGTGCGGCCGGCGTTCGCGTCGAGCCAGGCCTTGGGGTCGATCTGCGTCGATCCGCCCATCAGCACCTCGAAGTGCAGGTGTTCGCCCGTCGCGACACCGGTGCGACCGACCGTGCCGACGAGCTCGCCGACGCCGACCTGCTGACCGACGTACATCGGGCTCGAGCCCGACCGCATGTGCGCGTACATCGTGCTCACCAGACCGCCGTCGATCACGTGATCGATGACGACGTAGGTGCCGAACTGGGCGTGGACTCCGGCGGTGCGGACCGTACCGGCTGCGACGGCGCCGATCGGGGTGCCGCCGCCGGGGGTCATGTCGAGCCCCATGTGCATGCTCGAGCACGCCGCGCACGGTGCGCTACGGGGGCCGAACCCCGAGCTCAGCACGACGCTGCCCGGGAACGGCCACCGGATGTCGCCGGCACCGCTGTTGACGACGGTGCCGCCACCCGAGGCGACGCCCCCCGCGGCGCCGACGACGGCGTCGGAGGACGACGAGCGGCTCGACGAGCCGGAGTCGGACACGACCGGGGCCTTCACCACGGGCGGCGGGGGCGGCGGCGGCGGCGGATCGGTCACACCGTACGAGTCGCGCTCGGCGACGGCGAGCACGACGAGCGAAGCGGCCATCGTCTGACCCGTCATCGGAGCGGCCGTCGACACGGGGATCCCCGAGCCGCCCAGGTCGGAGGCCGATGCGGGAGTCACGTTCGACGAGAAGAACAGGGTCGCCGCCAGCAGCGCGAACGCCGGGACGGCCGCCTCACGCGCACGCCGGGCCAGGAAGCTCGGACGACGGGAGGGCAGGAGGCGCGGTTCGGAACCCGAGACGATCCGCGTCGAGCGCATAGGGACGCGAGCGACGGCCAGCTGACGTCGTGCCGCGGGGTGCTGCGCGGCAGGGGCCTGCGCGACCGGTGCATCCTGCGGAGCCGGGGCCTGCGCGGCGGGGGCCTGCGCGACCGGGGCCTGCGCGACCGGTGCTGTCTGCGGGGCCGGGGCCTGCGCGGCGGGAACGTGCGCGGCGGGTGCCTCTGAAGCGGCAGCCGAGACGTCTGTGTGGACCCGCGCCTCCGGGGCTGCGGCAGCCGCGCGCTCGCGGGCCAGGGCCTCGCGCCGGGTCAGGGGCGGAGCATCGTGCCGAGGGTCGCTCACGAGACGGTCGTCGTCTTGTCGGCGCAGCGGATCACGGTTCTCCTCGGGGTGGATGCATCGAGTTTAGGCAAGAAGGCGCGAGACGACCAGGGGCTCGGCCGATGTCGTCGAGAAATCTTCATACCCGTGGTCGCCGCGCCGCGCCTCCTCGGCGTCGATCAGGCGCCCGCGCCCGTGTCCCCGCCCGCGCCGGCGCCGGGCCGAACTACCCGCGCAGCCCGGGGAAGTCCGAGTCGCGGAACTCCCCCGCGATCCGCTCGCTCGAGACCGCGGCGTCCTCCTCGCGCTGCCGCAGCTCGACGCGGCGGATCTTGCCCGAGATCGTCTTCGGCAGCTCGTCGACGAACTCGACGCGGCGCACGCGCTCGTACGCCGGCAGCCCGGTGCGGGCGTGGGCGAGCACCGAGCGGGCGGTCTCCGCCGACGCCTCGACGCCCGCGGCCAGCGTCACGTACGCCTTCACCACGGCGAGTCTCACGTCGTCGGGAGCCGGCACCACGGCCGACTCGGCGACGGCGGGGTGCTCGATCAGCACGCTCTCGACCTCGAACGGCGAGACCTTGTAGTCCGATGATTTGAAGACGTCGTCGGTCCGCCCGACGAAGGTGATCATGCCGTCGGCGTCACGGGAGGCGACGTCGCCGGTGTGGAACAGCCCGTCGCGCATCGACGACTCGGTGCGCGCCGCGTCGCCGAGGTAGCCCGTCATCAGGTTCACCGGTCGGGTGGTCAGGTCGAGGCAGACCTCGCCCTCGTCGCCGACCTCGCCCGTGACCGGGTCGACGAGCACGACGTCGACGCCGGGCAGGGCGCGCCCCATTGACCCGGCCTTGATGGTGCCGCCGGGGGCGTTGGCGATGATCGCGGTGGTCTCGGTCTGCCCGTAGCCGTCGCGGATGTCGAGCCCCCAGCCCTGCTGCACGCGCGAGATGACCTCGGGGTTCAGCGGCTCGCCGGCCGAGAGCGCCTCGCGCAGAGCGTGCGGTCGGGCGCCGAGCGACGACTGGATCAGCATGCGCCACACGGTCGGCGGCGCGCAGAACGACGTGACGGAGGCGCGCTCGAGCTGGTCGCGCAGCTCCGCCGGCCGGAACCGCCCGTAGTTGTAGACGAACACGGTGGCCTCGGCCGTCCACGGCGCGAAGAAGCAGCTCCAGGCGTGCTTGCCCCAGCCGGGCGACGAGATCGTCATGTGCACGTCGCCGGGGCGGACCCCGAGCCAGTACGTCGTGCTCAGGTGCCCGACCGGGTACGAGGCGTGCGAGTGCACGACCATCTTGGGGCGGCTCGTGGTGCCCGAGGTGAAGTAGACGAGGCAGGGGTCGTGGGTCGCGGTGACGACGTCGGGGCGCACCGAGGAGGCGCGGTGCGAGTCGCCGAAGGAGACCCAGCCCGCGGGTGCGGCGCCGGCTTCGGGTGCGGGTGCGGCGCCGGGTGCGGCGCCGGGTGCAGGTGCGGCTGCGGCTGCGGCTCCGGCTCCGACCCCGGCCCCGGCGCCGGCTGCGGCGCCGGCTCCGGCTGCGGCCGCGGCCGCGGCTCCGGCCGACGGCAGCACGGCGATGCGGGTGACCGCCTCGATGCCGGGAACGGCGTCGAAGACCGCCGCGTCGGACGCGTTCGCGACGACGTGCCGCACCAGCCCGCGCTCGATGCGGTCGGCGAGGTCGGCGGTGCCGAGCACGGTCGAGGTCGGCAGGATGACCGCGCCGATCTTCATCACCGCGAGCATCGCCTCCCACAGCTCGACCTGGTTGCCGAGCATGAGCATGACGTGGTCGCCCCGGGCGACGCCGAGTCCGTGCAGCCAGGCGGCGACCTGGTCGCTGCGGCGGCGCATCTCGTCGAAGGTGATGCGCTGCTCGGAGCCGTCCTCCTCGACGAGCCAGAGTGCGATGCGGTCGTTGTCCCGCGCCATGACGTCGAACCAGTCGACGGCCCAGTTGAAGCGGTCCCCGACGTCGGGCCAGCGGAACTCGGCGCCGGCCCGGTCGAGGTCGTCGCCGAGGGCGAGCAGATGGTCGCGCGCGGCGCGGAACGCCGTCGTCGCCGCCGAGTCGGCGGGTGCGCGGCTCGGGGTCGGGGAGTCGGGGCCGGAGGTCGCGTCGTGCATCACGCCATCATGCACCCGCATGCATGCCGCCCCCGGCATGCGGCCCCGACTCCCCTCTCCCCCTCTATCGAAGTGACGCGTTCGCACCCCTGACCCGCGCCTCCGGCCCCTTTCAGGTCACCTCGATGCGGCCGGGCCCCGCTCCGCCCCCGCACCGCTCATCGAAGTGACGCGTCCGGGGCACCGGACCGCGCCTCCGGCCCGCTTCGGGTCACCGCGATGCGGCTCGGCCCCAGCCCACGCCCACAGCCCCTTTCGCGTCACCTAGATGCAGCCGGGCCCCGCTCATCCCCCGCACCGCTCATCGAAGTGTCGCGTCCGGGCCCCTGACCCGCGCCTACTGCCCTTTTCGCGTCACTTCGATGTGGCCCGACCCCACGCCGCTCCCGCACCGCTCATCGAAGTGACGCGTCCGGGGCCCCGGCCCGCGCCTACTGCCCCTTTCGCGTCACCTCGATGCGGCCGGGCCCCGCTCCGCTCCCGCACCGCCCATCGAGGTGACGCGTTCGGGGCACCGGACCGCGCCTCCGGCCCCTTTCGCGTCACCTCGATGTGGCCCGGCCCCGGCCGAACGGGTGCACAGTGGGGCGATGACGACGACGTCCCTCCTCGTGATCGGCGGCACCGGGCAGATCAGCGCGGCGGTGGTGCGGCAGGCCCTGCTCGACGGCGTGGCCGTGACCGTGCTCAACCGCGGGAGCACCTCCATCAGACCGCTGCCCGCGGGCGTCGAACAGCTCACCGCCGACGTGCGCGACGAGGAGGCGGTGGTCGCCGCCCTGCACGGCCGCCGCTTCGACAGCGTCGCCGACTACCTCACGTTCACGCCCGAGCAGCTCGCGTCGATGCTGCGGGTCGTGGCGCCGCTGACCGATCAGTACATCTTCATCGGCTCGGCCTCGGCCTATCAGAAGCCCCCGGTCTCGTTGCCGATCACCGAGGCGACGCCGCTGTTCAACCCATGGTGGGCCTACTCGCGAGACAAGATCGCGTGCGAGCGGCTGCTGCGCGACGAGCACCAGGCCGGCCGGGTGCAGGCCACCGTGGTGCGCCCCTCGCACACCTACGACGAGACGCACGTGCCGCTGCTCGGCGGCTGGACGACCATCGAGCGCATGCGCCGAGGCGACGCGATCGTGCTGCACGGCGACGGCACGTCGATGTGGGCGCTGACGCACTCCACCGACTTCGCGCGGGCGTTCGTCGCGCTGCTCGGTCACCCCGACGCGATGGGCGAGGCGTTCAGCATCATGGCGCCCGAGCAGCTCACCTGGAACATGATCGCGCGCGATCTCGCCGACGCCGCCGGGGCGCCGCTGCACCTCGTCCACCGCACCACGCACGACATCACCCAGACTGTTCCCGAGTGGACCGCCGACCTCTGCGGCGATCGCAGCCACCCGGCCGTGTTCGACACGGCGAAGATCCGCGCGATCGCCCCGGACTGGGAGGCGCGGGTCCCGTTCGCCGAGGGAGCCCGCCAGATCGTCGCCTGGCACGACGCCGACCCGGCCCGCCGCGCGATCGACCCGGGGGTCGACGCCGCCTACGACCGACTGGTCTCGCTGTAGCCGAGCGTGCGGGAAGCGCGGGCGTTGCGGGGGGCGCGGGACGCGCGGGAGGCGCGGGGCTTGCGGGGGGCGCGGGGCTTGCGGGGGTCGCAGGAGGCGCGGGTCAGGAGTCCGCGCCGGTCACGACCGCGGTCCGCCGCGACCAGGTGCCGTCGCCGAGCTGCGCGAGCATGAAGCGGGCGACATCGGCGCGCGAGACCTTCGTCGAGGCCCCCGCCGGCAGCCTCTCGGCGACGACGATGTCGCCGGTCGCGGGGCCGTCGACGAGACGGGTGGGGTAGACGAGGGTCCAGTCGAGGTCGCTGGCGCGGACCTCGGCGTCGGCGACCTCCTTGGCCGCGTAGACCCTGCCCAGCACGCTGTGGAAGAACATCTTCTGCAGGGGCCCGGCGTCGCGTTCGCTGTCGCCGACCCCGAACGCCGAGCAGACGATCAGGCGCTCGACGCCGGCGGCGTCCATGGCGGGCAGCAGCACGCGCCCGACCTCGAGCTCGACCGGCACCCTGAAGTTGCGCGAGCCCACGGCGTTCAGCACGACGTCGCGCCCGTCGACCGCCTCGGCCATGTGGGAGGCGGTGGTCGCGTCGCCGACGACGACGTCGACCCCGTCGCTGGTGTCGAGGGCGGTCGCATCGCGGACGAGCACCCGCACGTCGTGCCCCGCGGCGAGGGTGGTGCGGAGGAGGTGCGAGCCGACGCCTCCGGTCGCTCCGAGCAGGAGGATCTTCACGGGGGGCTCCTTCGAGGCGCGGATGGGGCATGGCCGGAACCGGCGTGCCGAGAGGTCACCGTGTCGGTCGATGACTTGAATATGCAAGCCAACTCCCTGCCACCCGGCGGCGCCACCTCGAACCGCCAGCGGCCAGCGATCTCAGGGCCGAACCCGAGCGCGCTGTCAGGTGGCGCGGGTCGGCCGGGTCGAGGCCGGGGTCGGTGCTGGTGCCGCGAGCGCCGCCGCCAGTAGCCTGAGGGCATGTCGGATCTCCGCCTCGAAGAACTGTCCGCCGCGACCGTGGTCGCGGCCAACAACCTGACGCTCAAGCCGGGCCAAGAGCAGTACGTGGCCCCGGTGTCGCACTCGATCGCCGAGGCGTACGTCAATCCGACGACCGCCTGGCCGCGCGTCGTCGTCGATGTCGACGGCGCCGATGGCGAGAGCACGGTCGTCGGCTTCATCATGGGCAACTTCGACGCCTCGGCCGACGACGAGAAGCTGCGCAGCTGCATCTGGCGCATCAACGTCGAGGCCGATGCGCAGGGCCGCGGAGTCGGGCGGTTCGCCGTGCACGCTCTGGCCGACGAGGCCCGCAGCCGGGGGTTCGACCGACTGACGGTCATGTACGAACCCGGCGACGACGGGCCCGAGGAGTTCTTCGCCCGCATCGGCTTCGAGGTCGTCGGCGAGACCCCGTACGGCGAGCACTTCGCCGCGCTGAGGCTGACCCCGGCGTGAGCCCCGGTGCCGACGCGGGCGCTGGCCCCGGTGCCGACTTCGCCTCGCGCGTGGTCGAGGTCGTCGAGTCCATCCCGGCGGGCCGTGTCATGACGTACGGGTCGATAGCGGCCGTGCTCGGTTCGCGGGCCTCCCGCGCGGTCGGGCAGGTGATGGCGTACGCGGGGTCCGAGCTGCCGTGGTGGCGCGTCATCCGGGCGTCCGGGCATGCTCCCCGCGACCACGAGAGTCGTGCTCTCGAGATGTACCGGGTGGAGGGAACGCCGCTGCGGTGGTCTCGGGCGGGTGCGTTCCGGGTGGATCTCGAGCGCGCCTCCTGGGAGCCCTGACCGGCACGATCCTCCTGACGGATGAGACCGTCTCGACTCCGGGCTGATCCGCTCGGCGCCGGGAGGCGCTTGGCTCGGAGCATGCCCTCCGTCACCCGTCTCGTCGCCGCGACCGCCCTCGTCTCCGCACTCGCGTTCGGCCTCGCCGCCTGCTCGCTCGGCAGCCTCGGGTCCGCCGAGCGGAGCTTCGAGTTCGACAGCTACGGCGAGGCGCCGAAGTCGGGCACGCGGTCGTTCGTGCTCGCCGGGTGGGTCCCGTCGGACGCCACGTCGATACGCGCCGTCTCGCTCCGGGACGATCCCGAGGAGGCGGTTCTCACGTTCCGTACGACGACTCCCCTCGCCGACGCCGCGGGCTGCATCCCCGCGGATCCGCTCGAGTCGACCCCGCCCGTCTCCCCCGACTGGTGGCCGGCCGACCTGCCGACCGCAGGGGTCGTCTGCGGCGAATGGTCGGTCGTGGCCGGCGACGACGGCCAGGTGTTCGCGTGGCGGGAGTCATCGCCGACGGAGGCCTCGAAGGCCCGCTGACCGTGCCTCACGGTCGGTGCGTGGCGTCTGCCGACCCCGGGCGAGTCCGACGCCGCCGGTCCACCCCGACCGCCCGCCTCCGACGGACTCGCCCGCCGTCGCCCCGCGGTCGCCGCGAGCGACGCAGCGGTCAGCGCGCCCAGTCGTACGGCGTCGTCGTGGACACCTTCACGAGACCCGGCCGCTCGAGGATGGGCCGCGAGTCGTCGGTCGAGTCGCTGTGCACGAGCGTCTTGCCGAGGGCGACGGCCGAGCGCGCCCGGGCGGCGGTCAGCGCCCGGTAGATGCCGCGGTGCCGGTACGCCTCGAGGGTGGCACCGCCCCAGATGCCGACGAAGTCCGTGCCGGGCACCGGCTCGAGTCGGCCGCCGCTGACCATCCGGCCGTCGACCTCGGCGACCCAGAGCTCCATGCCGTCGCCGCGGGCGAGACGGGAGAGCAGCGCGTCGGCCTGTCTCGCGTCGACGGCCTCGCCGAAGGCCTCGTCGACCATCGCGCTCATCGCCCGCACGTCGGCCTCGGTCGTGACCCGCCGGACGGTCACCCCGGCCGGGACGTCGCCGACCTCGCAGAGCGCCGCGAGCGGTCCGATCATGATCGACTCCGGTTCACCGGGCGTGAAGCCGTGGGCGACCAGGGCGTCGTGCAGACCGGGGGCGTGGTCGTGGCCGCGCGACTTCCACTCGACGCGGTCGGTCTCGGGGTCGGCTCGGAAGTGCTCCAGCGCCTCGCCGACCAGCCCGCTGATGCGCTCCGCATCGGAGCCGCCCAGATCGCGATAGGTGACGAAGCCGCGCCCGCCGGCGAAGGTCACGAGCCGGAGCGGGCCCAGCATCGTCACTCCGATCGCGCTCGGCGTCTCGGCGTCGGTGCGGAGTTGATCGTCGTAGGCCTGCAGGTACCTCGTCGTGTCTGGCATCGGTGACACGCTAACGGACGGCAGACCGGAACGGGCGAGTCCGTCCGCCCCGGTCGACCACGGCCGCCCGCCTCCGACGGACTCGCCCGTCGTCGCGCCAGGCGCCGCACCTCCGCCGACCTCACACGAGGGAGTCCCGCCACGCGGCGTGCAGCTGCGCGAACCGGCCGGTGCCCGAGATGAGGTCGGCGGGGCTGCCGTCTTCGACGACGCGGCCGTACTCCATCACCAGCACCCGGTCGGCGATCGCCACGGTCGAGAGCCGGTGCGCGATGATCAGCGCGGTGCGGTCGGCGAGCAGGGTCTGCAGCGCCTCCTGCACCATGCGCTCCGAGGGGATGTCGAGCGACGCCGTCGCCTCGTCGAGGATCAGCACGCTCGGGTCGGCGATGAAGGCCCGGGCGAACGAGAGCAGCTGACGCTGACCCGCGGAGACCCGCCCACCGCGCTTGTTCACGTCGGTGTCGTAGCCGTCGGGCAGCGCCATGATGAACTCGTGCGCCCCGACCGCACGGGCCGCCCGCTCGATGTCCTCGCGGCTCGCATCGGGCTTGCCGAGCGCGATGTTGTCCGCGACCGACCCCGAGAACAGGTAGGCCTCCTGCGTGACCATGACGATCGCTCGCCGGAGGTCCTTCGGGTGCAGATCTCGGAGATCGACGCCGTCGAGGGTGATGCGCCCGCGCGTCGGGTCGTAGAACCGCGAGATCAGCTTCGCCAACGTCGACTTGCCGGCACCGGTCGAGCCGACCAGGGCGATCGTCTGCCCGGCCGGCACCGTCAGGTCGAACTCGGGCAGCACGACGGTGTCGGCGTTGTAGGCGAACTCGACGTCGTCGAACTCGACCCGGCCGGTGGCGTGCCACAGGTCGACCGGGTGCGTCGGGTCGGGCACGCTCGGCTGCTCTTCGAGCACGCCCGAGATCTTCTCGAGCGCGGCGGAGGCCGACTGGTAGCCGTTGTAGAACATCGCCATCTCTTCGGCCGGGTCGAAGAACCGCTTGGCGTACAGGGCCACCGCGAGCAGGGCGCCGATCGCCAGCGTGCCGTCGATGACACGGAACCCGCCGAACAGCACGACCGCGGCGAGGGTGGCGTTGCCGATCAGCACGAGACCCGGGTCGAAGGTGCCGAACAGGGTGAAGACCTTCGAGTTGGCCTGGCGGTAATCCTCGACGAATCCGCCGTACTCCTTCTCGTTGCGGCCCTCCTTGCGGAACGCCTGGACGGCGCGCATGCCGGTCATCGTCTCGACGAAGTGCACGATCACGCGGGCGCTCGTGACACGGGTGGCTCGGAACAGCTTCTGCGAGCGCACCTGGAACCACCGGGTCAGGGCGATCAGCGGCACGAGCGCGACGGCCAGCACGAGACCGCTCTGCGGATCGAGGGCGACCAGCGCGATCGCCGTGAACAGCATGTAGAGCAGCCCCGAGACGAGCTGGTTGATGCCCGAGTCGAGCAGTTCGCGGATCGAGTCGAGATCGCTGGTCTGGCGCGAGATGATGCGCCCCGAGGTGTACGTCTCGTGGAACTCGAGGCTCAGTCGCTGCGTGTGCAGGAACAGCCGCTTGCGCAGGTCGATCAGGATCGCCTGGCTGATGCGCGCCGACAGCACCGTGTACTGCGCCATCAGCACGGCGCCGATCACGCCGGTGACGAGGTACACGACGACCACGAGGATGGCCGGCGCCCAGTCCTGCTGGTCCATCAGGGCGGGCAGGGCGCGGTCGATGCCGAACGCGATCAGGGCCGGGCCGGCGACCTGGGCCCCGACGCTGACGACGACGATGACGCCCATGACGACGAGTCGCCATCGCAGCGGGCGGAGCAGCGAGCCGAGGAGGCGCAGCGAACGCCCCCGGAGTCGCTTGCTCTCGTCGCGGGTGAAGTCGTCGCGCTCCTCGCCTCTGACCCCCTCGGTGGTCGAGCCCCGCCCGACGCGCTTCTCGGCCGGGGTGCGGCCGTCGAGGGCCTCACGCCCGGCGTCGCCGGTCTGGTCGCGGCCCGTCTGGTCGCGGCCCGTCTGGTCGCGGCCCGTCTGGTCGCGGCCGGTCTCGTCGCGGTCGTCCGGTCTCTGGTCGCTCATGCGAGCACCTCGTCTCGGGTGGTGGTGTCGTCGTCGAGCGACGAGATGACGTAGCGGTAGTGCTCGTTGGTGGCGAGCAGGTCGGAGTGCGTGCCGACCGCGGTCACGACCCCGTTCTCGAGCAGGGCGACGCGGTCGGCGAGGGTGACGGTCGACGGCCGGTGGGCGACGATGAGCGACGTGGTCGAGGCCAGCACGCGTCGCAGCCCCGCCTCGACCCGGGCCTCGGTGTCGACGTCGAGCGCGGACAGGGGGTCGTCGAGCACGAGCACGGCGGGGCGGGCGGCGATCGCCCGGGCCAGGGCGAGACGCTGACGCTGACCGCCCGACAGGCTGAGCCCCTCTTCGCCGACGCGCGTGTCGACGCCGTCCGGCAGGCGGTCGACGAAGTCGGACTGCGAGATCTCGAGGGCCTCGCGCAGCACCCGGTCGGACTCGACGGGGTCGTCGGCGAGATCGGGTCGCCCGAGCAGCACGTTGTCGCGGACGGTCGCGCTGAACAGCGTGGCGTCTTCGAAGGCCATGCCGATGTGACGACGCAGCTCTTCACGAGTGAGATCGCGCACGTCGACGCCGTCGAGCAGCACCTGCCCGCCGGTGACGTCGTAGAGCCGCGGCGCCAGGGCCAGCAGAGTGGTCTTGCCCGAGCCGGTCAGACCAACCAGGGCCATGGTCTCGCCGGGCTCGAGCACGAGATCGACGCCGTCGACCAGGTCGGGGAACTGCGCCGGGGAGTCCTGGTACCGGAAGTGGGCGCCCTTGAACTCGAGACGGCCCCGCGGCTGGTCGATGGTCTGCGGGTTCTCGGGGTCGGTCACGGTGTTCTCGCTGTCCATCACCTCGAAGAACCGGTCGGCCGCCGTGCGGGTGTCGAAGGTCATCGACAGCAGGAACCCGATCGACTCGACCGGCCAGCGCAGCACCGTCGCGGTCGCGAAGAACGCGAAGAGCTGCCCCACCGTCAGCTGCCCGTCGGCGGCGAGCCAGACGCCGCCGAGCAGGCAGAGCGCGAACGCGACGTCGGGGACGAGCAGCAGCCACAGCCACAGCTTCGAGACGGCCCGCGCCTTCTCGATCTCGGTGCCTCGCAGGTCCTCGGCCTGCTTCTCGAACTCGCGCAGCGAGTGCTTGCCCCGCCCGAAGGCCTTCAGCACGCGGATGCCGTGCACGCTCTCCTCGACGCTGGTGGCGAGGTCCCCGACCTGGTCCTGGCTGCGACGGGCGACGAGCGAGTAGCGCTTCTCGAACGCGAAGCTGACCACGAACACCGGGAGCGACGCGACCACGAACAGCAGCCCGAGGGCCCAGCTGTAGAAGAACAGCACGACGAACCCGACGACGATCGTCAGCATGTTGACGACGAGCAGCACCAGCCCGAAGGCGAGCCACCGGCGGATGAGGCTGAGATCGCTGACCGAACGGCTGAGCAGCTGCCCGCTCTGCCACCGGTCGTGGAACGCCACGGGCAGGTCTTGCAGCTTCGCGTAGAGCGCGTTGCGCATCGACGCCTCGACGTGGGTGCTCGGTGTGAGCACGAGGCGCCGCCGGGCGGCGATCATCAGCGCCTCGACGACGCCGAGGGCGAGCACGACGGCGAACGCCGGCCACACCTGCGAACGGTCGCCGCTCGACAGCGGGCCGTCGACGAGCAGTTGCAGGACGACGGGGATGAGCAGAGCGACGACGGCGGCGAGCAGTGCCGCCACCATGCCGAGCACGATGCGCGGCACGGCCGGGCGGGCGTACGGGTAGAGCCGCGCGAGCGCGCGGAAGGTCGACGGTTTGGGCTCGGGGGTGGTCGATGACGGGGTGGAGGTGGACTGTGCTGACATGGCGGTTCCAAGTGTCGTCGTCTGGCGGGGGCGTCGCGGCTCGCGGCCCTGCCGCCGGGGATGTGTCGTGATGTCGGCGGCCTGTGGAGGACGCATCCGCCCGACCTGATCAGTCGTCCGGACCTGCTCGTGGCACGCAGCGGATCGTCACTCCACCGCGTTGGGCAGCCTTTCAGGATAGGTGCACGAACACCCCCGCCGCAAGACCGGTTGGTTCGGATCGCGACGGGGGCGTAGGGGCGGGGCCCGGGTGCGCGAGGCGCTGAGCGCGCTCGGAGCACTCGCAGGCCTCGCAGGCCTCGGGGCACGTCTCAGTGGAAGAAGTGACGCTCTCCCGTGAAGTACATGGTGACGCCCGCGGCCGTGGCGGCCGCGACGACCTCGTCGTCGCGGATCGAACCGCCGGGCTGCACGACGGCCCGGACACCGGCGTCGAGCAGCACCTGGAGCCCGTCGGCGAAGGGGAAGAACGCGTCGGACGCGGCCACCGACCCCGTCGCGCGCTCGCCGGCGCGATCGACGGCGAGGTGGCACGAGTCGACCCGGTTGACCTGCCCCATGCCGACGCCGACCGATGCGCCGCCGGAGGCGAGCAGGATCGCGTTCGACTTGACGGCGCGCGAGGCCTTCCAGGCGAACTCGAGATCGGCGCGTGTGGCCGCGTCGGCCTCGTCGCCGGCGACCAGCGTCCAGCCCCCTGACGAGAACCCGGTGAAGCCGTCGGCGTCCTGCACGAGGAGGCCGCCCGAGATCTGCTTGACCTCGCGGTCGTCGCGCGAGTAGTCGGCGGGCAGCGTCAGCAGACGGATGTTCTTCTTCGCACTGAGGATCTCGACGGCCTCGGGGTCGAAGCCGGGGGCGATGACCACCTCGGTGAAGATGTCGCGCACGGTCTCGGCCATGGCGCGCGTGACGGGCCGGTTGGCGGCGATGACGCCCCCGAACGCCGACACGGGGTCGCAGGCGTGCGCCCGCCGGTGCGCGTCGGCGATGGCGTCGACGGCGTCCGGCGAGGCCACGGCGATGCCGCACGGGTTCGCGTGCTTGATGATCGCGACGGCGGGCTCGTCGAAGTCGTAGGCGGCCCGCAGCGCGGCGTCGGCGTCGACGTAGTTGTTGTACGACATCTCCTTGCCGTGCAGCTGCTCGGCCTGCGCGATGCCCTGCGCACCCGGGGTGGCGTAGATCGCGGCGGACTGGTGCGAGTTCTCGCCGTAGCGGAGGGTGTGCTGCAGCTCGGCCGAGACGGTGACCGTGGGGGCGAAGCCGACCCGCGCCTCCTCGGCTCCGTCTGTCGCGTCTGCGCTGTCAGCGTCGGCGTCGTGACCGACGTTCGCGGCGAAGTAGGCCGCGACGGCCGTGTCGTACGAGGCCGTGTGGGCGAACGCCTCGCCCGCGAGACGCTGCCGCTGCCGGAGGGTCGTGCCACCGGATGCGAGCGCGTCGACGATCTGCGGGTAGTTCGACGGCGAGACGACGATCGCGACGTTCGCGTGGTTCTTGGCCGAGGCGCGCACCATCGCCGGTCCGCCGATGTCGACGTTCTCGATCACCGTGGGCACGTCGGCGCCCGAGGCGACCGTCTCGACGAACGGGTAGAGGTTCACGACGACGAGCTCGAACGCCGCGATGTCGAGCTCGGCGAGCTGCGCCTCGTGCGACTCGAGCCGCAGATCGGCGAGGATGCCCGCGTGCACGGCCGGGTGCAGGGTCTTGACCCGCCCGTCGAGCGACTCGGGGAACCCGGTCACCGCGCTGACGTCGGTGACCTCGTGCCCCGCGTCGCGGATGGTGGAGGCCGTCGAGCCGGTCGACACGATCTCGACGCCCGCGCCGGCGAGCGCCCCCGCCAGGTCGAGCAGGCCGCTCTTGTCGCTGACGCTGATGAGCGCCCGCCTGACGGGCACGGTGTCGCGGTCTCGGTAGAGGCTGGGGTCGATGGCGTGGCCGCTCATGCGGTGGACTCCTGTTCGAGGTCGATCGTTCCGTTGGCGATGTCGAGCACGGTCTGCACGAGCAGTTCGCGTTCGACGAGCTTGATGCGGTCGTGCAGCGACGACTCGTCGTCGCCGGGCAGCACGGGGATGCGCTGCTGAGCCAGGATCGGGCCGCTGTCGACGCCGTCGTCGACCACGATGACGCTCGCACCGGTCTGATCGACACCGGCGGCGAGGGCGTCGCGGACTCCGTGCGCCCCGGGGAACTCGGGCAGATAGGCGGGGTGCGTGTTGATCAGGTTCGGGGCGAGGGCCTTGACGACACGAGGCGGCACGAGTCGCATGAAGCCGCTCAGCACCACCAGGTCGGGCTGCCACTGCCGCACCTGCGAGAGCAGTTCGTCACCCCAGGCCCCGCGGTCGGCGAAGCTCGAGAACGGCACCGTGAAGGTCGGCACCCCGAAGTGGTCGGCGTGCTCGAACCCGTCGGCGTCGCGATCGGCCCCGACGGCGACGACGCGCGCCGGGTACTCGGCGTCGTGTGCGGCTTCGAGCAGTGCCCGGAGGTTCGATCCGCCACCGGAGATGAGCACCACGAGCTTCAGCACGCGGCAAGCCTAGCGTGGCGCCTCACAGCGCCTCGCGGCACCCCTCGGCGCCCGGGTCGAACCCGGTGAGGGGTCAGCGGGTGATGCCGTCGATCCGGCCCGTGACGTCGGGGTCGTCGCCGCGGTCGGCGTCGCGGTCGGCGCTGTCGCGGTCGCGGGCGTCGCGGTCGCGGGCGTCGCGGTCGCGGGCGTCGCGGTCGCGGGCGTCGCGGTCGTCGTCACGCTCGTCTCTGCCGAGGTCGCGGTCGCGGTCGTCGCGCGGTGCCGCGATCCTCGAGTCGTCGTCGACGCCGACGGTCTCCGCCTCGGAGGATTCGCCTGGCGCCGACTCGGGCGCGAGGGTGCTCGTGCCGGTACCGATGCCGGTCGCCGTCGCCGCGCCTCCTGCGGACTCGCCGGGCCGTGGCGTGCCGAACTCGCGAGGTGCGCGCGCCGTCTCGTCTGCAGAGCGGCCCGCGGACCCGGCGCCGCGCGAGGACGCAGCGGACGCCGTCGCCCCCGCATCGCGTGCGACCCCCGAGGAGGCGCGGGTCGGCAGACCCCCGCCCGTCACGAACCGAGGCGGCGCCACGATCATGGCCAGGACGGCGGGTACGGCGACCTCGAGCGCGGTGAAGCCACCGACCGCCCAGGGGTTCGGGCCGACGTCGACGAGGCGACCAGGCCCCGCCGACCCGGCGGATGCCCAGGCCGCCGCCCCGAGCGCGACACCCGCCACGACGCCGGCGGTCACCCCGACGAGCACTCGACGCAGGGTGTCGTCGACACCGGCTACCGCTAGAGCAGCCTGCAGTCTCGGGCGCAGCAGGGTCGTGACGACGTACGCGGCCACGACGGGCACGAGCAGCCCGACGAACGCGAAGGGCAGGTCGGCGGTCGGCAGTGCCCCGAAGATCGGAAGCGCGGGCAGCGGCCCCACGGACGTGCCGAGGGGCGAGATGCCCGACCCGGTGCCGAGGGCGAACCCCGGGCCGACGAGCCACGAAGCGGCCCAGACCACGATGTTCGGCAGAAGGGCGAGCTGGCCGATCGTCAGCGCGAGACCACCGAGCAGACCCCCGTGGGCGCCTTCGTACAACGTGATGATCTGCGCGAAGTGCGTGAGCAGCAGCAGGGCGACGACGACCGCCGCGCAGGCGACCACGACGGACGCGATGGCGACGCCGGCCCGCAGCCCCCCGGCCGCGACGATGCGGGCGGCGAGCGGTGCGCGGACGACGAGGCGGGTGACGGACGAGGCGATCGCGCCGGGGTCTTCTCCGCGACGACGGCGGGTGATCTCGGCCATCGCGAGCACGGGCACGGCGTAGACGAGCGGCGGCAGCACGACGGCCTGCCACAGCGACGGCGAGGCGAGCTCGTGCTGGGCGGTGGCGGCCAGGCCCGTCGACAGCAGCGCGAAGGTGCCGATCGTCGTCAGCAGGCCGACGACCCGGTGCTCGGTCTCGGCGATGGCACGACCTGCGCGGATGCCGAAGACGACCGTCAGGGCCGAGAACCCGAGGGCCGCGATGGTCAGGTGGATGGGAGCGTCGGCCCCGGCGACCCCCGTGGCCTCGGCGGCGGCACCGCCCAGTCTCAGGGTCACGTCGACCCCGTGCCCCACGAGCCAGGTGTCGATCGAGGCGCGCCAGAAGATGACCCAGTCGAGCTGCAGTCCGTACTGGAACGCCCAGAGCAGGCTGGTGATCGCGACCGGCAGCCCCACGCCGATGCCGACGACGAGCAGGGCTTCGAGCGCGGCGAAGGCGGCGGTTGCAGGGCGGTTCATCGAGGTCGACTGTACCGGCAGCCCCCGACGCTCTCCGAGCGCCTCGCCCTGAGCGACTCGCCCTGAGCGTCCGCCCTGGCCGGACGCCGAACGGGCGTGTCCGTCGACTCCGGGTCATGACGACCACCCGGTCTCGACGGACACGCCCGTTCAGGAGGCGCGGGTCGGCCCTACAGAGCCGCGTACACCTCGCGCAGGAGTGCGGCGGTCTCGCTCGGCGTCTTGCCGACCTTGACCCCGGCGGCCTCGAGGGCCTCCTTCTTCGCCTGAGCCGTGCCGGCCGAGCCGGACACGATGGCGCCGGCGTGACCCATGGTCTTGCCCTCGGGGGCGGTGAACCCGGCCACGTAGCCGACGACCGGCTTGGTGACGTGCGCCTTGATGTACTCCGCCGCCCGCTCTTCGGCGTCGCCGCCGATCTCGCCGATCATGACGATGGCCTTCGTGTCCGGGTCGGCCTCGAACGCCTCGAGGGCGTCGATGTGCGTCGTGCCGATGACGGGGTCGCCGCCGATGCCGATGGCCGTCGAGAAGCCTAGGTCGCGCAGCTCGAACATCATCTGGTACGTCAGGGTGCCCGACTTCGAGACGAGCCCGATGGGGCCTGCGCCCGAGATGGAGGCAGGGGTGATGCCGACGAGCGACTCGCCGGGCGTGATGATGCCGGGGCAGTTCGGTCCGATGATGCGGGTCGCTCCGCCCTTCGACTTCGCCAGCGCCCAGAACTCGGCGGCGTCTTGCACGGGGATGCCCTCGGTGATGACGACCACGAGCGGCACGGCGGCCTCGATGGCCTCCACGACGGCGTCCTTGGCGAAGGCCGGGGGCACGAAGACGATCGAGACGTCGGCGCCGGTCTCGGCGACGGCCTCGGCCACGGTGCCGAACACGGGCAGCTCGATGTCGCCGTGCGTCACGGTGGTGCCGGCCTTGCGGGCGTTGACCCCGCCGACGACCTGGGTGCCGGCCTTGAGCATGAGAGCGGTGTGCTTCGTGCCCTCACCGCCGGTGATGCCCTGGACGATGACCTTGCTGTCTTTGTTGAGGAAGATCGACATTGTTCTGTTCAGTCCTTACTTCGAAGCCAGCTCGGCGGCCTTGTCGGCCGCCTCGTCCATGGTCGCGACGACGGTGACCAGCGGGTGCGCCGCCTCCGCCAGGATCCGTCGACCCTCGTCGACGTTGTTGCCGTCGAGGCGGACCACGAGCGGCTTGGTGGCCGTGTCGCCGAGGATGCCGAGGGCGGCGACGATGCCGTTGGCGACCGCGTCGCAGGCCGTGATGCCGCCGAAGACGTTGACGAAGACGCTCTTGACCTGGGCGTCGCCGAGGATGACGTCGAGGCCCGCGGCCATGACCTCGGCGCTCGCTCCGCCGCCGATGTCGAGGAAGTTCGCGGGCTTGACGCCGCCGTGCGCCTCGCCGGCGTAGGCGACGACGTCGAGGGTCGACATGACGAGACCGGCGCCGTTGCCGATGATGCCGACCTCGCCGTCGAGCTTCACGTAGTTGAGGCCGGCGGCCTTGGCTTTGGCCTCGAGGGGGTCGGCGGCGTCGGCGTCTTCGAGCTCGGCATGACCGGGGTGACGGAAGTCGGCGTTCTCGTCGATCGACACCTTGCCGTCGAGGGCGACGATGTCGCCCTGCTCGGTGAGCACGAGGGGGTTCACCTCGACGAGGGTCGCGTCTTCGCCCTCGTAGACGGCGTAGAGCTTGACGAGCACGGGGGCGACCTTCTCGACCAGCTCGGCGGGGAACCCGCCGGCCTTCGCGATCTCGGTGGCCTTCGCCAGGTCGATGCCCGAGCGGGGGTCGACCTCGATGCGGGCCAGCGCGTCGGGCTTCTCGACGGCGAGCTGCTCGATCTCCATGCCGCCCTCGACGCTGCAGAGCGACAGGTACGAGCGGTTGGCCCGGTCGAGCAGCACCGAGAAGTAGAACTCCTGAGCGATCTGCGCGCCGCCGGCGATCATGACCCGCTTGACGACGTGGCCCTTGATGTCGAGCCCGAGGATGTCGCGCGCGGCGGCCTCGGCCTCGTCGGGGGTCTTGGCGACCTTGACGCCGCCGGCCTTGCCACGGCCACCCACCTTGACCTGCGCCTTGACTACGGTCACGCCGCCCAGCTTCTCGGACGCGGCCCGCGCCTCCTCAGGGGTGTCGGCCGTGATGCCGGGCAGCACGGGCACGCCGTACTGCTCGAACAGGTCTCTGGCCTGGTACTCGAAAAGATCCACGCTGTTCTTCCAATCCGCATCGCTGCGCCATTGCTTCGCTCGGTCGTGCCGACGTGTCGGCGGAGGCCGGTCACCACCTGGTCGAACGGTCTCGACGTCGTGGCGACGGGCCCCGGTCAGCCTAGCGCCGAGCCCTGACGGGCACGTGAACCGTCGGGCGACCTGTGAGCACCCGCCCGTCCGTCGCTCTGGGGAGGAGTAGACGGGAGTCCAGACACAAGACAGGAATGGAGCCGACGATGGCGAAAGAGAAGAACATCAAGACCCAGGAGCTGATCGGCGAGATCCTCACCGCGCGGCAGGTCGATCGACTCGGTGAGGGATTCCACGCCGACGTCGTCGATCACGACCCCGCCCCGGGCGCACCGGCCGGCGTCGAGGGCATCAAGGCCTTCTGGGGCGAGTTCTTCACGGCCTTCCCCGACGTCGACCTCGCGGTGGAGACCCTCGTCGCCGACGACGAGCACGTCACCGCCGTCTTCACGATCTCGGGCACTCACACCGGTCCGTTCCAGGGTCACGAGCCGACGGGCAGGAGCTTCACCGTCCGCGGCATCCAGGTCGGCCGCTTCGACGACGACGGCATGCTCGTCGAGCGCTGGGGGGCCACCGACGAGGCGGGCCTGCAGCAGCAGCTCGGCCTCGCCTGACCACCGCCCCACCCGCATCCCGCGAACTCCCGAGAGGATCCATCATGAGCGACACCAGCAACCCCGCGGCTTCCGGCGAGAAGCCCTACGACCAGGCCGACGAGTTCGCCGAGTCCGAGCAGATCGCGACCAACGACGCCGTCGCCGGCGAGACGGTCTTCCCCGGCGTCGGCGAGGGCAACGACGGCCCGACCGGCGGCGCACCCCGCGAGGGATCGCCCGACGGAGCCGAGAACGATCTCGCCGACGAGGAGATCGATCTCGACGAGACCGACTGAGCACGCCTCCTGAACCACCGGACGCCCCCGCCGCCACCGCGCGACGGGGGCGTCCGTCGTTTCCCGTCTTCGCCGACACCTTCATGGTCCGCTAGCGGCACGGGCTTGGGCATGAATGCCATCGCGGTCAACAACGTGAGTTCAGTAACCCCGTCTGAACATAAATCTGGTGTGTTTTTAATATCATCCTCTAGAGGGAGGCTTCTCGGCCGTGCGGGAAGCAACCTTGGCACTGCGGAAGAAGTGATCCATCGGGTTGATCACCCCGCATCAGGAAAGGAAATTGATAATGAAACTCCCTTGGGTTGCTGTACCTGCCTCCGTATTTGCAGTAGTTCTCGGAACGGCACTATTGGCGCCGACGGCCTAAGCCGCACCCATTTCGAGCTCATCGTTCGAGAAGAGAGAGGCGGCGGCACTCCAAGTTTTCGAGCGCGTCAGTTCAGCTGAGAACTCGTCTGCCGCGTACAACGCGCTTTCTGCTGACGAACGTTCTGCATTCGAGGCGTACTTCTTGCCGGCCAGGACCGAGGAGACTCTGTTGTTGACGCCTCTCGATTCGAACGCACGAGCGGCTTCACAGGCAGGCGAAGTGGACGGCCGCTACTCGTCCATCGAGGCAGCCGCAACTGAGGTGAGTTCCACCCTCGGCTGCTGGGGAACTTGGGCGAAGAACACCCAGAGGGCGGCTGCGGGTAACACGGTTTTTGACACCTATACGGAGGGGACGTGGTGTGCGAACGGTTCGAAGGTGACCTCGGCGACATTTTCGCGGTCCTGGACCTCGATAGCAGCCCTGGGTTGGCGGGACGCCGGCCAGACGGGCCGGGGATCAGCAGTCGTTGGAAACCGAGCCAAGATCTGGTCACAGCGGAAATTGATCTTGGGGGTCGGTGGATGGGACGTCCAAACCCAGCTTCCCTGCACGCGTCTCATCGGAACTGCCGCCGGTAAAGCCTCCGGTGATCGCTCCTGCAGCCTCTATTGAGAGACTGCTGTCCATGCCGAAGCTCCCGTGGATGTCAGGGCCACCATCTAAGGCGCGCCACACAATCGAGGGCAGCATTATCCTGATTCAGGGGGTGATCACCCTTATCTCCGCCATCATGCTCTCGCCTGTCGGAGTGGTGCTGATCATGGCCAACGTCGCTGCAGCCCTAGGCACAAAAGGAAAGCGCCGGTCGGCGTTCGCCGGCGTAGCCATCACCGCAGCTATGGCCTACACGCTCGTGGCAGCTTTCATCCCTGCAGTCTCCTCGACAACCGAAGTAGGGATCCCGAAAGAGTTCTAGCCACAAAGCCAGCGCACCCCAGGGAAGACGCCCCCGCCGCCATCGCGCGACGGGGGCGTCCGTCGTTCCACAGCCTCCCCACCCGCGCCCTCCCCCGTGAGGCTCGCCCCGTCGCGGTCCACAGGCCGAGGAGGCGCGGTGACGGCACGCCCGCCCCTCTCGTCATCGTCGTCCCATGACATCCACGAACGCCCCCTCGCGGGCCCCACGAAGACGACTTCCGACCGCCCTCCTGCTGGTGCTGAGCATCCTCGGCGCCACGCTGCTCGGCGCCCTGCCCGCCTCGGCGATCACCCCGACCGGACTGGGCACCGGCCATCTGTGGAACGGCGACCGGGCCTCGTGGCTCGGCACCTACCGGCTGCCCGACGGGCGTCAGGCGTTCTGCCTGGAGGCCGGCAAGTCGTCGCCGATCGGCAACGAGTACGTCACCGAGACGGGCGCCGACGTCTTCGGGGTTTCGACCGCCGATCACGCCCGCCTCGCCTACATCGCACGCACCTGGGCCGGCACGAGCGACCCGAACACGGCGGCCGCGGGGCAGTTGGCGGTCTGGACGATCACGGGGCTCAACGGGCACGACCAGCGCTACTACGCGGGGCGGGCGAACGACCAGTGGCCCGTGGTGCTGCAGCGGGCGAACGAGATGCTCGCCGAGGCGACCGCCGCCGCCTCGCGCTCGGTCGCCGGCACGGTGGCCCTCGACCTGCGTGACGACGGCACGGGCTCCGTCCGTGGCGACCTGACCGTCGACCGGGTGGCCGGAGGGCCGACCAGGCTCGGGCCCACGCACCGCGGCACGATCACGCTCGAGGGCGCCGTCTTCGCCGACGGCCGGCCGACGGCGACCCCGCGCAACGGCGAGACGCTGGCGTTCCGCACGACCGCCACGACCCCGGTCGTCACGGTGAAGGCGAAGGCGGAGTTCACCGGGCTCCCCTACGGGCGAATCATGACGGTCGGCAGCAGCGCCGTCGGCTCGCAGATGATCCTCTTCTCGGGCGGCACCTCGGTGGCCGCCGCGGGCAGAGCGTCGACCGAGTCGAGGTCGCCGCTGCCGTTCCAGCCCCGCGTGTCCACGATGACGAGCGATGCGGTCGCGGAGACGGGCACGGTTCTGACCGACCAGCTGACGCTCGCGGTCGAACCCGGCGACGGCCTCCTCGCCGAATGGGGGCGCTACGACGCGGGCGGTCGATGGGCGCCCGTCCCCATCACCGTCCGCAGCACGCTGATGGGCCCTTTCGCCGCGCCCGTCGTCGAGAGCGCCGAGTGGCCGGACGATGCGCCACGGGTCTGCGAGGTCGAACTCGTCATCACCGACGGACCGGGCACCTACGACACACCGGGCTGCGAGCTGCCCTCGGGCGGCTACTACACGTGGGTCGAGACCATCGATCCGGCCGACACCCCGGCCGACGCCGGGCGCGACCGGCTGCGCCCGTGGCGGTCGGTCTTCGGGGCGGCCACCGAGACGACGCTCGTCCCGTGGTCGCCGACCATCGCCACCGAGGTCGTCGGTCCGCAGCAGGTGCTCACGGGCACCTGCGTGAGCGATGCGCTCCTCGTCTCGGGGATGAACCCCGCCGTGGAGACCTTCGACGTCGAGTCGTACCTCGTGGGTCCGTTCCCCATCGAGGAGGATCTGTCCGAGGGAGACGACGTCGGCCCGTTGACGGACCTCGACCCCACTCTGATCGCGGGCCGTGTCGTCACGACGATCGACGGCGACGGTCGGCACGAGTCGCCGTGCGTGTCGGTCGACGAACCCGGGACGTACGTGTTCGTCCTCACCTCGGCGGGTTCGACGCCCGACGAGTCGGGCCTGCAGGTCATCCCGGCCTTCGAGGACTCCTTCGTGTACGAGTCGGAGATGGTCTCGGTCGTCGCACCCGAGGTGCCCGAGGTCCCCGAGGAGCCGGTCACCCCGGCCGTCGTCGAGCCCGACCCGCAGCCGACCCCCGAGACGAAGCTGGCGTTCACCGGTGGCCCCGACGGCGTGCGGATCGCCGGTCTCGCCGCGGGGGTCGTGGGCACCGGACTGCTCCTGGTGCTGATCGCCCTCGTCGCGGGCCCTCTACGTGGCCGGGCCCGGACGCCCCTCGGCCCCGATGGTCTCCCCGCGGTGGACGACGGGCGGTGACACCCTGCTGAGGTCGAGGGGCGGGTGCCGAACGTCCGCCCCTCGACCCGCCCTCAGGCTCCGACTCCGACCGCAGCTCCCCTGTCATCCCCACGGGACCCGGACCTGCAGCAGCTCGCCGGCGCCCAGGTTCACGACGGCGACACCGTGGCGCAGGCGAGCCGCGAGCGAGCTCTTCGGCAGTGCCGCGCCGATCACGTCGCCGTCCACCGCCTGCTGCGGGCTGAGCACGGCTCCGCAGCGGTTCCGTCTCACGTCGACCAGCCAGCCGGAGAAACCCGACCCCAGCTCGGACGACGTCCCCGCCACCACCAGTCCCTGACCCCGATCGGAGCACGACATGACGTATGACGACAGCCAGGCCGCAGCCGGTGCGTCCCGGAGCAGTTCTGCGTCGTCCACGACGAGCACCCGCCGAGGAGGCGCGGTGTCGAACCACGACGCCAGCTCCTCCTCCCGAGGGCGGGCCCCGGTCACGACGGCGAGCACCCGGTGACCGGTCTCGAGCTCGCGGAGCGGCGACGGCCTGGGCGCCACGACCACGACCTCCGCGCCGCCGTCGACCAGAGACCGCACCACCGACAGCAGCAGGGTGCTGCGCCCGCTGCGGCTCGGACCGCCGATCATGAAGGTCCCCGCGCCCGTCGCGAGGTCGGGGCCGACTGCCTCGAGATCGTCACCGCCGACCCCGACGAGCGCGAACATGCCGTCGCCGTCGGCTGCGGTCGAGCCGTGTCGACGACGACTCATGGCGTCGTCGTAACGGAGCGGCCCCTCGAGCCTGTCGAGGCGGAACGGTCGTCGGCCCGAGCCCGAGGCCGCATCGCGGCTCGTCGCCTCCGCACCGATGCGTGTCAGGTCGTCGGCCTGGGCCTGCCCCGACGGGTCTCGACCGACGAGCGCGATCTGCAGCTCGACCCCGGTGCCGGCCACGACGCCTCTCCCGTCGGGCATCCGCTCCGGCATCCGTCGCATGTCGAGACCGGCGAGCGAGTAGTCGGAGAGGTCCGAGAGTCGGAGCACGATCTTGCGGTCGACGAGGGTGGAGAACCGTCCGGCGACGAGTTGACGATCACCGGTGACGATCACATGGATCCCCGCGCTCGCCCCCTCCCGCAGCAGCTGCGTGACCTGCTCGGTGAGCCTCCCGCCGTCGAGATCCCCGAGCCCGCCGGCGAAGCCCTCCCAGCGGTCGATCATCAGCACGATGTGCGGCAGCCGGTCGGACGGCTCGACCGCCCGGCGCTGCTCGACGACGCCGGCGTGCCCGCCGTCCGCCAGGACCTCCTGTCGCCGGAGGCACTCCCCGACGAGCCGCGAGAGGAGGCGCGCGGCTCGTTCGGTCTCGGCGCGTTGCACGATCGCGCCGACGTGCGGCAGCTTCAGCATCGGGAGCAGCGCCCCACTGCCGCAGTCCAGACCGTAGAGATGCACGTCGGCGGCCGACGACCCGGAGGCGATCGAGGCGGCGAGCGCCCTCAGCACCTGCGACCGGCCGGTCCGCGGTGCCCCGACGATGTAGAGGTGGCCGTCGTGCTCGAGGTCGAACGTGGCCGGTCGGCGAGCTTGACTCGACGGGTGGTCCTCGAGACCGAACGGGAACGCGGCGAGGCGACCGCCGGCCGTCGGAGCGACGGCGTGTGCGCGGCGGATCTCGTCGAGGGTGATGGTGTCGGGCAGCGCGTCGAGCCAGGGGCGGTGCGGATCAGGGCGCCCGAGCCGTTCGACGGCCTCGGCGATGGCGGCGACCAGCTGCACGAGGTCGGTCTCGTCCGCGTCGACGACCCGCGCCTCCTGCGGGGGTGTCGGCAGCGGGCCGCCGATCGACGACTCGGCGACGACGGCGCCCCAGAGAGGTCGGTCCGAGACCGTCGCGGCTCCGGGGGCTCGTCCGCCGACGCGGCCGGCCTGGAAGGGCAGCAGGGCTCCGGCCCCGAGTCGGGCGAATGCCCGCCCGGGGGTCGACTTCGAGATGCCGGCGGAGTCCCGGGCGTCGATGACGTCGGTGCTCTCGGCGTCGTCGGTCACGCGGAGGGCGATCCGCAGGTTGGTGTTGGCGCGGATGTCGCCGGTCACGACACCCGTCGGACGCTGCGTCGCGAGGATGAGGTGCACCCCGAGCGAGCGCCCCCGCTGGGCGATGTTCACGAGCCCCGTGACGAAGTCCGGCAGCTCGCGAGCGAGGCTCGCGAACTCGTCGATCACGATGACCAGGCGCGGCAGCACGACGGGTCGCGCGCGCCTGTCTCGCACCTCCAGGTAGTCTTCGATGTCCTTCGCGCCGGCTTCGGCGAGCAGGTGCTCTCGTCGCAGGAGCTCGGCCCCGAGCGACTCGAGTGCCCGTTCGACGAGGTGGGGGTCGAGATCGGTGACCAGACCGACCGTGTGCGGCAGGGCCGCGAGGTCCCGGAAGGCCGCACCGCCCTTGTAGTCGACGAGCACGAACGTCATCGAGTCGGGCGTGTTCGACGACGCGAGCGACGCGACGATGCTCTGCAGCAGCTCCGACTTGCCCGAACCGGTCGTCCCCGCCACGAGTCCGTGCGGCCCGTCGGTGCGCAGGTCGAACGAGAAGCGTCCGTCGATCCCGTGGCCGACGACGACTTCGGTGGTGGGGGCTCGGGCGCTCCACCGCGCCTGGACCTTCGCCGCCGTCGGTTCGGTCAGGTCGAGGACGTCGAGGAGGCGCGATCGGGAGGGCAGACCGGCCGCGTCGTCCTCGTCCCCCACGTCGATCAGCGGGGCGAGGCCTCGGGCCACGGCGTCGGCCCATCCGACCGGCAGACGGTCGGGGCGCACACGCTCGACGACGGGGGCGCGGTCGACGGCGACCGTGTGACCCGTCGGAGAGCAGGTGACCACGGCGAGGCACTCCTCGGGCAGCGACCGCGCGTCGGCGTCGAGGCAGATGGAGCGGATGCCCACCTCCGGTCCGTCGCGGAGCAGGGGGACGAGCCCGGGCAGGGTGCGGAGCCGCCGTGCGCCGTCGATGATGACGACGACGTCGGGGCCGCTGGCGACGGTCTGACGACCGTGGCCCTCCCGCTCGGCTCGGCGGCGGGCGTCGACGAGCTTGCCTAGGTCGGCGAGTCGGCGTGCCACACCCGCCGACTCGACCGCGAGGCGGATGGCCCGGTCTCCTCCCGGGTCGGTCCGCGTGTGCGGCACCCACCGCAGCCAGGCCCAGGCCTCGCGCCCCTCTGGGGCCGTGAGCACGACGATCTCGACGTCGCGGGGGCTCTGCAGCACGGCGAGCTGGGCGACGAACCAGGTGGCGAGTGAGCGGGTGTCGTCGGGTCGTCCGGCGAGGCCGACGACCCCGTGCTCGCCGAGTGCGATGCTCACGGGCACGTCGAGGGCCGGTCGCGACACGATCCGCCGGTGCTCCAGCTCGGCCGGGTCCTCGACAGTGACGCCGGAGGGCATGTCGGCGGTTCCGACCCGGAGGGCGAGGTGGTCGGCGTGACCGCGTCGCCTCTCCCACAGCCGGGAGCGGCGACGGATGGCGATGTCGAGGACCGTCGCCGGGTCGGGCGCGGTGAGCCGCCGGTGGGCCTCGACCTGTCGGACGGCGGCGGAGGCGTCGTCCGCGATCGCGGCCTTCGTCGCCTCGTGCTCGGTGAGTCGACGTCGATGCGAGGTGCGGCCGTTCCGGCGGTCGTAGAGGTAGTTGCCGACGAGCACGACCGGCGACATGAGCCCGAAGGCCAGGAAACCGAGATTGCCGAAGAGGCGCACCATGACGACGGCCATGATCAGGGGCGCGATGGCGGCGACGATGGGGAGCGGGCGACGCGCCGGAGGCTGTGGTTCTGGCGGATAGCGGAACACCGTCGGCGGGTCGTCCGGCAGCAGTCGCGGAGGCCGGGCGTAGTCGACGTATCCGCCGCCGTCGGTCGGACTGGTGGCCGCACGGGCGCCTCCCGCCCCCGACACCGCGAGCAGGGTCGCGCCGATCGTCACGATGCTGCTCTCGTCGAGGTCGGTGGGCGCGGTGATCCGACGCCGGTCGACGTACACGGACGCGAGCCCGTCGGTCTCGGCGCCGGTCGAGTCGCCGGCGCCGGTCGCCGACGAGCGGTCGGCTGCGGACCGCGTCTCGTCGTCGGCGGTCGCGCTCGAACCGTCTTCCGCCGCCAGGGCCGGCGCGATGCTGAAGCGACCGGCCCCGTCGAGTGTCAAGGCGGCCGCGAGAGGAGGCACGAGAGGGTCGTCGAGGACGACCGTCGACCCGCTGCCCCGCCCGATCACGACGACGCCGGGGTCGACGACGAAGACCGTGCCCGCCCCCGGTCCACCCACGATGCGGACGGTGGGCAGGTCGTCCGGTACCCGCGGGACGCTCGGCGGCGCTCCGAAGCTGATGACCGCGCCGTCGACGATCGCACCCTCCTCGACGGTGCGGCGCGGGTCGATCGACTCTCCGTCGACGTGGATGTGCTGCGTTTCGGCCGCGTGGACGCCGAGGTGGCTCGCGGCATGCCCGACGATCGCGGCCAGGGTGGTGCCTGGCTCCGCCTCCCAGACGAAGTCGGCGGTCTGCTGAGACGGTTCGTGTCTGACGGTGGCGCTGATCCTCACTCGGCGGGCACCACGTTGATGCCCTGGACGAAGTCGTCGCTGAACGGGACGAGCGTGCTGGTCTGCTCGGGAGGTCCGATGTGGAGGCTGACGCGGAGGTCGTAGGGCTCGACACGGAACGAGTACACGACGGCCGCCTCGAGTGCGCCCTCATGCTCGGCGAACCGGACTCCGCGCCATCCGTCACCGAGGTCGGGAGTCGAGAAGGCTTCGAGGTCGGGCGGCTCGATCTGGTCCAGATCGGTCTCGAGCACGAGTTGCCGCAACATGGTCTCCCGTTCTCCGTCGCAGAATCCGTACTGCACCCGGAGCGGCCCGGCCAGCTCGTCGATCGTCGGGGCGAACAGATAGTGCGATTCGCCCTCTCGAGGGATCTGCGCCAGATGCTCGAGGACCCGGCGCAGGTGCTTGAGGCCGGAACGGGTCACTGAAGCGGATCTCCCTCGAATGTCGTGGAGCGTGGCGTCGACCCACGACTGGGCTGTCGCATGCTCCTGGAAGGGCCAGCCCTGTGGCAGGGCGACCCAGAGCGAGGGGTCGTACCCCATGAGCACATCGTGGGTGTCGTCGTAGGTGTCGACGTCGGTCATCCCGGTTCTCCTTGCGGGTCGTGAGTCAGGGGGTGCGGCGTGCTGGTCACGCTGTGGCCCGGTCGGTGATGGTGCTGCCGGCTTCGTCGCGCCACCGGATGCTCTCGACGACCGCCGCCAGGAGGTCGGAGAGGGCATCTGCGATGCTCCCGTCGGGGTCTTCGGCGGCCTCGTGATCGTCGCTGCCCACGGTGGCGACGACGACGAAGAGATGCGAGGCGAGACCGTGGATGCGGCTGAGCGTCGTCCTGCGACGCAGGACGGCGACGGGTCTATCGACGCGCGGAGGTGCGACCACGTCGCCGCCGTCAGTCCAGAAGACGGCCGGTTCGCCGGCGACCGCTGTGATCGATCCGCCGTGTCTGGCGGCCTGCGCCATCAGCGTGTCATCGGGGTCGGTGCCGGCGGGCACGTCCGCAACCCCGCATGTGATGGTGGCCGAGATGCGGGTGCCCGGCCAGGTGCCTGCGAGGACGTAGCTGTCGAGCAGCCGCAAGCCGCTCTGCGTCGAGGGGATGCCGTCGAGGATCGGGCGAGCCTGCCTTCGGAAGTCGCGCTCGTCGTCACCGACCAGCCCGAGCTGACCGACGACCTCGGCGAGAGCCGTGTCGGCTGACCTCGACCCGCCCACATGGACGAATCCCGCCGGCAGTACGAGCGAATACGACCGCGCCGCGCCACTCGCCGAGCGATGCACGAACGTCCGGCTCATGCCTCGACCGCCTGTTCACGCCGCCGCTCGGCCCGTTCCCGCACGCTGCGGACCACCGCCGCCGCGAACCCGACCACGGAGCACGCCCCCATGACCGCCGCGAAGTAGACGACGTAAGTCGGCCACCCCTCTGCATACTCGAAGGAGATGGAGTAACCGGAAAGCAAGAGGCCGTTGATCCCCCAGACGAACGGCAACATCCAGGAATGGGCCGCGATCGGGCCCACCTTCGGACCAATGAGCATAACGATCAGGGTCAGCATGATGAGGGCTGTAGGAATAGCAAAAATCCATCCCGGAGCCACGAAGGGAGGATAACCGGGAGAGGGCGCATAGATCGATGCGATCTCATCAGATCTTCGTCCCTGCCCCATCCAGACCAAGGCAGTCGCAGCGTAGATGAGATAGACGCCCTGGGTCATCACTATCGTCAAAGGGGTTGAAAAATACAGCCACAATTGAACTATTGGCCGACGACCATGAGGATCGCTAAGATCAGCCATTTCCAAAATCCTCGTCACCATCGACCTCCGGTGACTATGGAAGATCTCGCCTTCGTCACATCTCGATAAATGTTCCAAACCTGGTTAGAGCTGGAAAGAATTAGATCGGCAGCTTGAAACCCGCGCATCCCATTCAATTTGCGCGTCATCTCGGCGATGATGACGGGGTCGTCGAGGACGCCAGCCACTCGGGGTGGCCTGATGAAGCGGGAGACCTGAGCGGCGAAAGGGTCGCCTAGAGATCGGACGAGGCTCTTATCCAGAATGCCTGGGCGCGACCGGCTCCACATGCGGCTGACATAGGCCTTTGCCAGGCTGGGGCTTGCACCCGTTTCCATGAGTTGCGAGGTGCGCGTCGCGCGGAGCGTGTCGACGGATCGACTCAGCCCCTTTCCCACCAGGGCCCCCGACCCGACGAAGGCCATCGACAGCAGAGCGACCGCGACCTCTTCCCAGGTGCCCGTTCCCGCCACGGCCCTCGCGGTCGAAAGCGCGAGGACCAGCCCGGCGACGAGCAGGGCGACTACGTTCACGCCCGGGATGAACATGGCTATGCCCATCAGAACGACTCCGACGACAGATGCCGCGTCGATGACCATCGAGATCCAGGCGTCGTTGTCTTCCATCCAGGTCTGGAAGCCGTCGTAGGCGACGCCGACGGCGCCGCCGATGTCGTCGAAGACCGAGTCGCGCAGGCCGTCGCCGCTCGCGCCGTCGATACGCGAGATCGCGACCGTCGCCGCTGCGGCGACCTCGGCGTGCGCCTCGTCGACCACCCGCCCCAGATCGATCACGCGCCTCCTCGCGTCGTCGCTTCTCGACCGGTGCAGCCGTTCTTGGTCCTCCAACCACTGCTTCGACAGCTCGTCGGGCTCGAGCATCGCCTCCCCGCGGAATCTCTCCGCCTGTCGATGATTCACCTCGTGGTCGTCGACCGCGGACTCGTACTGACGGAGAGCACGATCCGCGGACTCCTGCGCCACGGACAGCACCCGCGCATATGCCACCAGAGCACCACCCGCGGCCTCGTAGCGCCCCTCCGCCCGACCCATCTGCTCGGCCAGCACGCCCGCCTTCGCCAAGAACGCATCGACCGCATCACTGGAGGACCCGCCGTCGTCCAGCGCCCGCAGCGACCGTGCCGCCGACCGGATCGACTCGGCCGTCGATCCGAACCGGTCGGCCATCATCACGACCCGGCCCGCATCGCCCGACACCGGCGCCACCGGCATCGCCCACAACTCGCCCGCCATCAGCGGTGCCCGGCCAGCTGGCCGGCCAGCTGGTTCTCGACCTCGGAGAAGCCGTCGGCCAACGCCCCGGCCGAACGCCCGAGGTCGCCGAGCGACTCGGAGAGGCCGCGCCTCACGTCGTTCCATTCGGTCGAGAACGACCTCACGCGTTCTGCGAGGCCCGCGTGCCCGCAGGCGTCGGCGGCCTCGTCCGCCGAACCGTCTGCCGCCTCGAGCTCTCTCTTGATCACGGTCAGCGTCGAGAACAGCGCCTCGAGCGAACTGCCGCGAACCGTCAGGGTCGATCGCCCCATGCCGGTCTCCTCTCGTCAGAGTGGCCGCCCCGGTCGTGTCGGGGCGGCCACGGGGTGGTCGGTCGGGTCAGCCCAGGCTGCTGGCGAGCTGCGCGTCGGTGCTCTCGAGCGCGTTGGCGGCGCTCTCGAGGAACCCGGCCAGACCCTCGAGCGCCGCGATCGTCGTCGTCGCGCCGGTCGTGAACTCGGAGTAGGTCGAGTCGAACGCCTTGGACGACTTGTCGGTCACGTAGCCCGACGAGACGAGGTTCGTGATCTGCGACTTGAGCTGCCCGAGCTGGTCTTCGATGGCCCGCTGGCCGTTGCGGAGCTGCGTGGACTGGGTACGGAGGTCGTCGTAGGTGACGGTGACGTTTGCCATGAGTGATCTCTCTCGGTCGGAGCCGCCCCGGCTGGGCGACGGACTCCAATATGTCACATAGGGTAAGTAGACCGTTTTGTTTTCCACAGAGGAGTCTCGAGTGCGACCCGGTCGAGGGAAGAACAAGAAGAGCAGAAGATCCCCGGTAGCGCCGCCCGACCTCCTCACCCCCGAGAGCGCGGCACGACTGCGCGAGCAGGGCCTGCTCTCGCGGGTCGTCCGATTGCCCTACCTACCGCCGGAGACGACGGCGATGCCGGGCCTCGCCCAGATCCCCTACACCGCGCCGGCAGCGGCACCCGCCACCGCCACCGCGGCCGCGCCCGCGCCCGCGCCCGCGACGAGCACCGCCGCCCCTCACCCCGTCGACGACCTCGACACGACGCTGCTCCGCCCCCGCCACCTCGACCTCGAGCTGCCCGACGGCTCGCGGGTGCAGATCGGAGGGCGACCGATCGTGATCGGGAGGCGGCCGACGGGGTCGACCCGCACCTCCTCGGCAGGCTCGACGATGCAGTCGCAGACGCACCCCGCGCCCGCGATGAACCCGACGACGGGCCACCCGACCCAGCCGGAGACCGACCACGCCTCTCAGCCGGCGACCGACACGGCGACCGGCGACGAACTGGTCGCGATCGACGACCCGACGCGATCGATCTCCCGTCGCCACCTCCGCGTCATGGCCCGCCCCGACGGGTCGGTCTGGGCGGAGGACCTCGACTCGGGCAACGGCACGCTCGTCGAGCGGGGCGGCGAGAGCGTGTCGGCGCTGGTCCCGGCAGTGCCGGTGAAGATCGTCAGTCGCGATGTGCTCGTGCTGGGCGAGCACCGCGTCCGTGTCGTCCGCCGACCGCCCGGCCCTCTGCCTCAGACCTCGACGCGAGGGCCGGCGGACTCGGCGGTGATCAGACCTTCGTGATCGGTGCGACCTTGATCAGCAGCTTCTTGCGGCCGGCCGAGTCGAACAGCACCTCGGCGATGCGGCGAGCGCCGACCCCCGTGACCGCCATGACGCGACCCTCGCCGAAGTCGATGTGCGAGATGCGGTCGCCCGTCTCGAGCTCGAGATCGCCGTTGTCGCGCACCGTGCCGGTCACCCGATTGGCCCACTCGGTCTTCGGCTTCGTCTTCGAGGCAGCCGTCGCCCGGTCGTAGCTGCCGCCGCCGTACCCGCCGGAAGCGCGGGGCGTGCCCCCGAGACCGCCCCCGCCGCCTGCACCCTCGCGTCGCGCGTTGAGCGCCCGCGGCTGCGTGCCGCCGCGACCGTTCGCCATGCCGGGCGACTGCTTCCAGTCGATGAGCTCGGCGGGGATCTCTTGCAGATAGCGCGACGGCATCGCCACGTTGACCTCGCCGAACTGCGCGCGTGTCATCGCCAGCGAGATGAACAGCTTCTGCCGCGCCCGCGTGATGCCCACGTAGAACAGACGCCGCTCTTCGGCCGGCCCGCCCGGCTCGCTCGCCGACATGCGGTGCGGCAGGAGGTCCTCTTCGACACCGGTGAGGAACACCGCCTCGTACTCGAGCCCCTTCGCGGTGTGCAGCGTCATCAGCGACACCGTGCCGCTCGTGTCGTCGAGGTCGTCGGCCGCCGCGACGAGGGTGACCTCGGTGAGGAAGTCGAGCAGCGTGCCGTCGGGGTTGTTCTTCTGGAACTCTTTCGTGACCGCCACGAGCTCGTCGATGTTCTCGGCCCGGGCCTCGTCTTGCGGGTCGCGCGAGGCGCGCAGCACCTCGACCAGACCGCTGCCCTCGATCAGCGCCGTGAGGATCTCGTGCACCGGGGCCGTCGCGGCGGTCTTCTGCACCTCGTCGAGCAGGGTCGCCAGCCCGCGGATCGCCCCGGTGACCTTGGGGCCGAGCCCCAGCTGGTCTGCGTTGCGCATCGCGTCGCGGAGCGGGGTCGGCGCCTCGGCCGCGTTCGTGTCGGCCCACCGCTGCAATGCGGTCTCGGTCGCCGGGCCGATGCCGCGCTTGGGCACGTTCATGATGCGACGCAGCGCCATCGGATCGGCTGGGTTCGCGACCGAGATGAGGTACGCCATCGCGTCTTTGATCTCGGCACGCTCGTAGAACTTCGTGCCGCCGAGCACCCGGTAGGGGATGGCCGATCGGATGAAGATCTCTTCGAGCGCTCGCGTCTGCGAGTTGGTGCGGTAGAACACGGCGACGTCTTTGTAGGCCGTGCCCGCCTCGTGCAACGCCGCGATCTCGTCGGCGACGAACTGCGCCTCGTCGTGACCGGTGTACCCGGTGAAGCCGACGATCTTCTCGCCCGCCCCCACCGTGGTGAACAGGCTCTTGGCCTGACGGTCGAAGTTGTTGGCGATGACGGCGTTCGCCGCGTCGAGGATGTTCTGGGTCGAGCGGTAGTTCTGCTCGAGCAGGATGACCTTCGAGTTGGGGAAGTCGCGCTCGAACTCGACGATGTTGCGGATGTCGGCGCCGCGGAACGCGTAGATCGACTGGTCGCTGTCGCCGACCACCGTCAACGACGCCCCGGGGATCCGACCGCTGCCGTCGCGCATCGTCTGCACGAACTGCCCGCCGCGCTCGAGCTCGTCGACCAGCTCGGGATCGACCGGCCGGGTCAGCTCGCGGATCAGCGCGTACTGGGCGTGGTTCGTGTCTTGGTACTCGTCGACCAGGATGTGGCGGAACCGCCGCTGATACGTCGCCGCCACATGCGGGAACGCCCGGAACAGGAACACCGTCTGCGCGATGAGGTCGTCGAAGTCGAAGGCGTTCGCCCGCTGCAGCTCGCGGGTGTACTGGCGGAAGATCTCGAGGAACATCACGTCTTGCGGGTCGCCCGCGTTGACCTGGCGCGCGTACGTCTCGACGTCGGTCAGCTCGTTCTTCAGCTTCGAGATCTTGCCGGACGCCTGGCTGACGGTGAACCCGAGGGTGTCGGCGTCGAGCTGCTTGAGGATGCGCTTGAGCAGGGCCCGCGAGTCGGCCGAGTCGTAGATCGTGAACGACTTCGTGAAGCCGAACTGCTCGGCCTCGCGCCGCAGGATGCGCACGCACGCCGAGTGGAACGTCGAGATCCACATGCCCTCGCCGGCCTGCCCGACCAGGTGGGCGACGCGCTCGCGCATCTCGGCCGCGGCCTTGTTGGTGAACGTGATGGCGAGGATCTGACTCGGCCAGGCCTCGCGCGACGCGATCAGCCCGGCGATGCGGCGGGTCAGCACGCTCGTCTTGCCCGAGCCCGCGCCGGCCACGATCAGCAGCGACTGCCCGCGGTACTCGACCGCCTCTTTCTGCTGGGGGTTGAGCCCGGCCGTCAAGGGGTCGCCGGCGGCACCGGTGGGGTCTGAGGGGTCGAGCACGATCGTCATGTCCGGGTCAGTCTAAACGGGGCCACCGACAGTGGGGCCGAGGAGGTGCGGTGCAGGTGGACGGGCACCGCGCCTCCTCGGCTCCCCGGCGTCGGTCGGCCGCTCAGAGTGTGTCGCGGACGGCGATCGCGAGCTCGGGCTGGTCGGCGAAGACCCCGTCGAGACCGAGGGCCATCAGGGCACGGAACTCGTCGGCGTGGTGCCCCTGCGCCGCGCGCCCGCCCGGGCCCCGGTGCGCCTTCGACAGGAAGGCGTTCTCGGCCCGCAGCGTCCACGCGAAGACCTGCAGCCCCGCGGCGTGCGCCCGGTCGACGACCCGCGGGTCGGTCGTCCCGTCGGCGTCGATCAGGGTCGTCTTGTCGAGGCTGATGCCGTGCAGACCGTCGGCGGCGAGGCCCACGAGCGACGACTCGTCGAGCTGCTCGGCGTAGGTCGGCGCGGCCGAGCCGAGACTCGCGACGAGGTCGGCCGCCGCCCCGCGCTTCTCGAGCAGGTAGACGTAGCGCGCGCCGACGCCACGAGCCCGCACCTGGTCGAGCACGGTCCGCTCGAAGCTCTCGATCGTGAGGCGCTCGTCGCCCGCCCAGCCCGCGCCCCGCAGCTCGTCGGCTACGAGCGAGTCGAGCGGCAGCCCGATCGACTCGAAGTAGGCGGCGTGCTTGATCTCGGCGACCAGCCCGACCGGCCGGTCGGCGGCATCGAGGAGGCGCAGCAGATCGGACAGACGGAGCATGCCTCCCGTCCCGTCGTGCTCGGCGCTGCGCGGACGCAACTCGGGCAGCCGCTCGCGCACGGTCAGGGTCGAGAGCTCGGCCCAGGTGAGATCCTCGGTGAACCAGCCCGTGACGTCGGCGCCCTCGATGTGCTTCGTCGTGCGGCGATCCGCGAACTCGGGGCGGTCGGCGACGTCGGTCGTGCCCGAGATCTCGTTCTCGTGCCGGAGGACGAGCACTCCGTCGCGACTGGCCACGATGTCGGGCTCGATCGCATCGGCTCCGAGCTCGACGGCCAGGCGGTACGCGGCCTCGGAGTGCTCGGGGCGGTAGCCGCTGGCTCCGCGGTGGGCGATGACGAGCGGGACGGGGGTCACGCGGCCACGGTAGCGCGCCTCCCTCGACGTCCCGGTCGCTTCCGACCGCCGCCGCGTGAACGGTGCACGAACTGCATGTTCGCTCGGCGCGAATACGGCTCTCATCAGGCGTATCCCCAGCCATCCGAGACAAACCAACCGTTACGGTTGTCCAACGGTCGACGAGTCCCTCGGCGGCCGACACGATCACCAAGACAAGGATCCTGATGGCATTCTCGAATCCCGGCTTCAGTCAGTCGCCGGCCTTCTCTGAGAAGGGCGCTGCCGTGATCCGGCAGCAGCAGGCCGGCGCCGCTGCTGGCCAGCGCCCCGTCGAGTACGACGGCATGACCGCCGAGCAGCTGCAGAACCTCTACACGCAGCCCTCGGCCGGCCCGTCGCAGACCGACCGCATGACCTACGAAGACACCATCACGAAGACGCTCCTCGCCTTCGCGGTCGTGCTCGTCGGCGCCGCAGTGGGCTGGTTCGTCCCGGCGCTCGCGATCGTCGGCGCCATCGCCGGCTTCGTGCTCGCGCTGGTCAACATCTTCAAGAAGAAGCCGTCGGCCGGTCTCGTGCTCGCCTACTCGGCCGCCCAGGGTCTCTTCGTCGGTGGCATCTCGGTGATCTTCGAGAACCAGTTCGACGGCATCGTCACCCAGGCGTTGCTCGGCACGGCCGCCGTGTTCACCGTCACCCTGCTGCTCTTCAAGAGCGGCAAGGTGCGTGCGTCGAAGCGCGCCACCAAGATCTTCATGATCGGCATGGTCAGCTACGGCCTCTTCTCGCTGCTCAACCTCGGTCTCATGGCCTTCGGCGCGAACAACAACCCGTGGGGTCTCCGCGGCGGCGAGATCTTCGGCATCCCGATCGGGTTCCTCATCGGCATCGTCGTCATCCTGATGGCCGCGTACTCGCTGGTGCTCGACTTCGACCAGATCAAGACGGGCGTCGAGCGCGGCGCCCCGCGCATCTACGGCTGGTCGGCCGCCTTCGGCATCGTCATGACCGTGATCTGGCTCTACGTCGAGATCCTGCGCATGCTCGCGATCCTGCGGGGCAACGACTAGGCGACACGGCTGCACCCACGGCGGGGCTCGTTCCGAGAGGAGCGGGCCCCGCTTTCGCGTGCGTCGTGCGCGTACGCGCGGGGCTCGCGTGTGGCGCTCACCCCCGTGATCGAGTGGTCAGAAGATGTCCTTCCGGGGCCCTCGAAGAGCATCTTCTGACCATTCGAGCAGAGCGGCACGCCCGCCCCGGCACGGGACGCGCCACGGGGGCGACACGGAAGACGCCCCTCACGCGAACGCGAGGGGCGTCTCCGGGCCGGTCGACTCGACCGGTCAGACCACGAGAGCGACGTCGCGCGTCACTCCCACTCGATGGTGCCCGGCGGCTTCGACGTGACGTCGAGCACGACGCGGTTCACCCCGTCGACCTCGTTCGTGATGCGGTTCGAGATGCGGGCCAGCACGTCGTACGGCAGGCGGGTCCAGTCGGCCGTCATCGCGTCTTCGGACGACACGGGGCGCAGCACGATCGGGTGACCGTAGGTGCGGCCGTCGCCCTGCACGCCCACCGAGCGGACGTCGGCGAGCAGCACCACGGGGCACTGCCAGATCTCGTCGTCCAGGCCGGCGGCGGTCAGCTCGGCGCGGGCGATCGCGTCGGCCGCGCGGAGCAGCTCGAGACGCTCGTGCGTCACCTCGCCCACGATGCGGATGCCGAGACCGGGCCCGGGGAACGGCTGGCGCCCGACGATGACCTCGGGCAGACCGAGCTCACGGCCGATGGCGCGGACCTCGTCTTTGAAGAGCGTGCGCAGCGGCTCGACGAGCTCGAACTGCAGGTCTTCGGGGAGGCCGCCGACGTTGTGGTGACTCTTGATGTTGGCCGTACCCGTGCCTCCACCGCTCTCGACCACGTCGGGGTAGAGCGTGCCCTGCACGAGGAACTTGACGTCGGACTCGCCCTCGGCCGCCGCCTCGAGCACGAGCGCCTCGGCCGCGCCCTCGAAGCTGCGGATGAACTCGCGGCCGATGATCTTGCGCTTCTGCTCGGGGTCGGTGACCCCGGCCAGCGCGTCGAGGAACTGCTGCTCGGCGTCGACCGTGACGAGACGCACGCCGGTCGAGGCGACGTAGTCCTCTTCGACCTGACGACGCTCGTCGGCACGGAGCAGACCGTGGTCGACGAACACGCAGATCAGCTGGTCGCCGACGGCCTCGTGCACGATCGCCGCAGCCACGGCCGAGTCGACCCCGCCCGACAGCCCGCAGATGACGCGCGAGGTGCCGACCTGCGCACGGATGCGCTCGACCTGCTCGGCGATGACGTTGCCGCTGTTCCAGTCGGCGGGGATGCCCGCGGCCCGGTGCAGGAAGTTCTCGAGCACGGCCTGACCGAACGACGAGTGCTTGACCTCGGGGTGCCACTGCACGCCGTAGAGCTTGCGGGCGTCGCTGGAGAACGCCGCGACCGGGGTCGAGGCGCTCGAGGCGAGCACGTCGAAGCCCTCGGGGGCCTTCGAGACCGAGTCGCCGTGGCTCATCCACGTGGTCTGCTCGAGCGGCTGACCCGAGAGCAGCGTGCTCTCACCCGGCACGAGGGTGACGTCGGTCGCGCCGTACTCGCGCTGACCGGTCTGCGAGACCTCGCCGCCGAGCGCCTTCGCCATGGCCTGGAACCCGTAGCAGATGCCCAGCACGGGCACGTCGAGGTCGAGGATCGCGGGGTCGAGACCCGGTGCGCCCTCTTCGTACACGCTCGACGGGCCACCGCTCAGGACGATGCCCACGGGGTTCTTCGCCGCGATCTCGGCGGCGGTGATCGTGTGCGGCACGATCTCGGAGTAGACGTTGGCCTCGCGCACGCGTCGGGCGATCAGCTGCGCGTACTGCGCACCGAAGTCGACGACGAGCACGGGGCTCTGGGCGGTCTCGGTGGCTTCTGTCACGCGGATGCTCCCTGGGGCTTCGGGGTGGTCTGATCGGGCCTGGCCGCCTTGTCGGCGACGAGAGCGGCGTGCTCGCGCAACGCCAGCTTGGTCATGTGGCTCTCGACGAAGAACGAGAGCAGGGGCACGACGCCGCCGAGCGCGATGATGAGGAACCGCGAGAACGGCCACCGCATCAGGCTCCAGAGACGGAAGTCGGCGAAGAGATAGACGACGTAGAGCCAGCCGTGGGCGATGAGGATCGCCGTCGACAGGTTGAACCCGGTCGTGATGGAGCCCTCGGGCACGAGGAACCCGCCCTCGCCGCCGAGCTGCATCTCGAGCTGGAGGGGCGTGTACTTGAACACCATCTCGAAGATGAGCAGCAGGAGCATCACGCCGGTGATGTACGCCGAGACGCGGTAGAACTTGACCGCACCCGGGATCTTCGGGATGTCGCGTTGCCGGGGCTTGGGAGGCATGGCGTCGATTCTACTCGGGGGCGACCGGCCCGAGAGTCGCCGAGGAGGCGCGGGGCGGGTGGGTCAGGAGGTCGCGTCGGCCTCGAGGCGGGCCTCTTCGGCCTCGTCGATCTCGCGCTCGTAGGCGTCGCGCACGAGACGGAACCAGAGGAAGATGGCGAAGCCGGCGAAGACGACCCACTCGATGGCGTAGAAGATGTTGAGCCAGTTCAGCGACACGTCGGAGTCCGGTGCCGGCGAGCTGATCTGCTCGAGCTCGCCCCAGCTGTCGGCCGCCACGACGTAGCCGCCGTAGACGGAGCCGTCGAAGTCGCCCCACTCGTTGACGAGACTCGCGACCGAGACGACCGTCTCGCGGCCGTTCTCGAAGTCGCCGTCGGAGGGAGCCTCGCTCGGCGAGTACCGACCCGTCAGCGTCAGCTCGGTGCCCACGGGCACGTCGGCCTCGGCCTCGGTCGCGTCGGACTCGTCGGCCGACCAGCCGAGCGCCACCGCCGTAGACGCCCCGTTCGCGTCGTCGACGAAGCGTCCGATCAGCCAGTAGCCGAGATCGCCGTCGTTGACGCGGTCGGAGACGACGCGGAAGTCGTCGGGCGCGAATTCGCCGGTCACGCTGACCATCTGACCGCCGACCCTGTCATAGAACGGGGTCTGCGGCTCGGTCACGTCGGACAGCACCTTGACCGTCTCGGTCTCCGGGTTGGCGACCTGACCGCTCTCGATGCTGCGCTCGAGCTGCCAGTGGCCGAGCCAGGCGAAGATGCCGGAGATGACCAGCGACAGCGCGAGCATCGCGATCCAGCGACCGCGACGGGCCACCTGCCACATGCTCTCGGGCAGAGGCGAGCCGTCGGGACCGGTCGTCAGGGGACGTTCGTCGGTGCGGCTCACGAACGGCATCGTACCGTCGGCCGCCGGTGACCCCGCTGGGTGCGCCTAGTACTCGGGGTCGCGCTGCCGGGTCGCCCGCTGGTCGGACTGCTGGCCGGCCTGCTCGGCCCAGAGCGCGGCCTCGGCGGCGTCCATCTCGTCGAGGTCGTCGAGGTCGTCGTCGTCGTCCGCGGCGCCGTTCGCGGTGCCGCCGGGGCGACCGGCGGGGCCGCCCGGGCGCCCGGCCGCACCCTCGGCGGTCGTCACCCCGGGGCCGAGGCGCCGCACGCGCTCGGGCTCGGTCTCGGGTGCGCCATCGACCGACTCGGCGGCGTCCGGATCGGCGAGCGCCGCCTCCATCAGGGCTATCTCGTCGGTGCCGCGGGCTGCCTTCTCGCGGCGTCGGCGCTCGATCTCCTCGCGCTCGGCGCGCTTGCGCGAGCGGAGCAGGACTCCGCCGATGCGCTCCGAGTTCGACGCGAGGAGCGGACCGACGACGGCCATGACCAGGACGTACAGACCGGCGAACGGCTGCAGGCGTTCGTCGAGGCCCGCCCCCATCGAGAGGGTCGCCAGGATGAGCGCGAACTCGCCGCGGTTCTGCAGGATCGCCGCCGTGTTGATGCCGGCCTGCGGCCCGAGCTTGTTGAGCCACGCGACGAACTGCCCGGCGAGGATGTTGAGGCCGACGGTGATGCCGATCGCGATCGCCACGGGCCCGAGCACCGTCGGGAAGAGCGCGGGGTCGAGCCCGAGCCCGAAGTTCAAGAAGAAGAAGGCGCCGAAGACGTCGCGCATCGGCAGGGCGAACTGCTCGATGCGGTTGCGGTAGCGGGTCGCCCCGGCGATCAGACCGATCAGGAACGCGCCGATGGCGTCGGTGACGCCCAGCACCTCGCCGAGGCCGCCGAACAGGACGGCGAGACCGAAGAACAGCACGGTGAAGAGCTCGTCGTCTTTGGTGCGCATCAGCCGCGAGACGACCTTGCCGCCCCAGCGCGCGATCGAGAACATGATCACCAGGAACGCGAAGGCGACGACGAGCTTGAGGATCACCGGCAGCGGGTCCGTCTCGCCGCTCAGCACCACCGACACCACGGCGAGGTAGATCGCGATGAAGATGTCTTCGACGACCGTCACGCCGAGGATCATCGGCGTCTCGCGGTTCGCCAGCCGGTTGAGCTCGATCAGCAGCTTCGTCACGATCGCGCTCGACGACGTCGCCGTCATGCCGGCGATGATCAGGGCCTCGCGGGTTCCCCAGCCCAGCATGAAGCCGAAGACGAGCCCGACGCCCATGTTGACGAGGATGTAGCTGCCGCCCGAGACGATCAGCCGCCCCGCGTTCGAGAAGAACTCGTCTTGGTCGAACTCGAGACCGAGGTTGAACAGCAGCAGGATCAGCCCGAAGATCGCGATCAGCTCGATGCTGTCGGTCTCGAAGCTGAGCGGGAACCACCCCGTGTTCGTGCTGGCCAGCAGACCGACCAGCATGTACACCGGGATCGACGGGAGGCCGATCAGCTTGCCGGCCCTGCCCAGGACGTACGCGAGCAGCAGGAGGATGCCGAGGACGATCAGCTCTTCACCCAGGTGCACGGGCGTCAGCCCCCGGGAGGAGCGTCGACCGGCGACCGGTGCTTGAGTTCACCCGTGCGGTAGTACGAGAACGCCTTCGCGACCTTCTCAGGGGAACCCGCGACCACGAGCGTGTCGCCGGGGAACACCTTGAAGTCGCCCGACGGCGCGGGGTTGGCGGCGTCGCCGCGCACGACGGCGACGACCGTGAGGCCGACCACGCCCCGGGCGCCGAGATCGCCGAGGGGCTGCCCGGCGATGTGGTCGTCGTAGTCGACCGTGAACCAGTCGATGCTGAGACCCGGGATCTGATCGAGCGCCGAGAGCGACTCGGTGATGCGCGTGCCGCCCAGCAGCTCGGCCAGGGTGTGGGCCTCGTCTTCACTCAGACGGAGGGACACCTTCGTGACGTCGGCCGCGTCGGCCTCGTCGCTGAACGTGATGAGGTCGCTGTGACCCGAGCGGTGCGTGATGACGCCGCACTTGCCGCCGTCGTCCGTGATGAAGGTGTGCAGCACCCCGACGCCGGGGAGCTTGACTCGACGCACGTCAACCATGGTTCGTCTCCAGTGCACTCGGGGGCAGTCGTCTCAGCCTAGCGTCGGGTGACGACGCCGAGGCCGGGCTGCTCACGGTGGGTGCAACGGCATGCCCACGGGGTTTGTTCCCGGGACGCCGAGGAGGCGCGGCGACGGTCGTCCCGTCGCCGCGCCTCCTGCAGGTCGGTCGCCCCGCGACCCCCGCGGCTCAGCCCACGCTGCCGCCGGGGCGGTCGGCGGAGGTGTCGTCGCCGGGGGTGCCGGCGGGCTCGACGACGCTCTCGCCGGGCTCGGGCGCGCCTCCCTGATCGGCACCGGGCACCACCATGTCGTCCTCTTCGAAGCCGAAGGCGATGTCGGGAGCCTCGAGACGGACCCGGTCGGCCGACTCGTCGTCGGGTTCGAGCTGGCTGGCGCGCTCGGCCGCGACCCGCTTGAGGTAGTTCGCGACCTCGGCCTCGGCCTCGTCGTCGCTCCAGCCGAGCACGCCCGCCATCAGCTTGGCCGCGACGGGCGCCGCGGACTCGCCGCGATCCCACGCCTCGATCGAGATGCGGGTGCGGCGCGCGAGGACGTCCTCGAGGTGCAGGGCGCTCTCGTGGCTGGCGGCGTAGACGACCTCGGCGCGGATGTAGTCGTCGGCGCCGGGCAGCGGCTCGGCCAGCGACGGGTCGTCGCGGATGAGGTCGAGCAGCTCGTCCGTCGTGGTGCCGTAGCGGTTCAGCAGGTGCTCGATGCGCACCTTGTGGACGCCGAACGCCTTCGCGATCTTGCCGCGCTTGTTCCACGCCGCGTGGTACCCCTCTGCGCCGATCAGAGGGATCTCCATCGTGGTGCTCGACGGGATGCGGCCGTCGAGGGCCGCGACGGCCTCGTCGATGGCGTCTTCGGCCATGACCCGGTAGGTCGTCCACTTGCCGCCCGCCACCACCACGAGCCCCGGCACGGTGTGGGCGACGATGTGCTCGCGCGACAGCTTCGACGTCTGGTCGGACTCGCCGGCCAGCAGCGGTCGCAGCCCGGCGTACACGCCCTCGACGTCGTCACGGGTGAGCGGCACAGCCATCACCTTGTTGACGTGCTCGAGGATGTAGTCGATGTCGGCCGCCGTCGCCGCGGGGTGCGCCTTGTCGAGATCCCAGTCGGTGTCGGTGGTGCCGACCAGCCAGTGGCGACCCCACGGGATGACGAACAGCACGCTCTTCTCGGTGCGGAAGATCATGCCCATGTCGGAGTGGATGCGGTCGCGGGGCACCACCAGGTGCACGCCCTTCGACGCCCGGACCTTGAACTGGCCCCGCTCGCCGACCATGGCCTGCGTGTCGTCCGTCCAGACGCCGGTCGCGTTGACGACCTGCTTCGCCCGGATCTCGAAGTGCTCGCCCGTCTGGTAGTCGTGCGCCTTGACGCCGACCACGCGCTCGCCCACCTTGACGAACCCCTCGACGCGGATGCGGCTGGCCGCATGAGCCCCGTAGGCGGACGCCGTGCGGACCAGCGACGAGACGTAGCGCGCGTCGTCGACCTGGGCGTCGTAGTACGTGAGCCCGCCGACGACCGCGTCTTTCGACAGGCTCGGGATCGCCCGCATCACCTGCGTCTTGGTCAGGTGCCGGTGGTGCGGCACCCCGGGCGGGCGCCCGCCCGTCCAGCTGAAGATGTCGTAGAGCGCCATGCCGGCACCGATGTAGAACCGCTCGTAGACGGGCTTGCTCAGCGGGTACAGGAACCGCACCGGCTTGACCAGGTGCGGCGCGAGGCGCTGCAGCAGCAGCCCCCGTTCGATGAGCGCCTCGCGCACGAGCCGGAAGTTCAACTGCTCGAGATAGCGGATGCCGCCGTGGACGAGCTTCGACGAACGACTCGACGTGCCCGAGCCCCAGTCGCGGGCCTCGACGATGCCGACGCTCAGACCCCGGGTGACGGCGTCGAGGGCCGAGCCGGCGCCGACGATGCCGCCGCCGATGACGAGGATGTCGAGCTCTCTGGTCTTCATCACCTCGACGGCGGCCGCCCGTTCGTCGGGGCCGAGCTTCGTCGAGAGCGAAACGGACGCGGACCTGGCCATGCGAGCCTCCATCGTTGGATCGGAACGGGGACGCTCGTCGCGCCCACACGTCCATCCAACGCCCCCACGGCCGAGCCCGCCATGAGGCGGCGCTCAGCTGGGGACGGGCGACCGGCTAGTGAGGCTGGTAAGGGGCGACGACGACCTCGCTGCGCTGGAACTCCTTGAGGTCGCTGTAGCCGGTCGTCGCCATCGAGCGTCGCAGGGCGCCGATCAGGTTCGCCTGGCCGTCGACCGTCTCGGCGGGGCCGTAGAGGATCTTCTCGAGCGTGCCGACCTGGCCGACGTGCACACGGCGCCCCCGGGGCAGCTCGGGGTGGTGCGCCTCGGCGCCCCAGTGGTACCCGCCGCCGGGCACGTCGGTCGCCCGGGCCAGCGCGGCACCGAGCATGACGGCATCCGCGCCGCAGGCGACGGCCTTGACGATGTCGCCCGAGGTGCCGAGGCCGCCGTCGGCGATGACGTGCACGTAGCGCCCGCCCGACTCGTCGAGGTAGTCGCGGCGCGCCCCGGCGACGTCGGCGACGGCGGTCGCCATCGGCGCGTGGATGCCGAGGGAGGCGCGGGTCGTCGACGCGGCGCCGCCCCCGAACCCGACGAGCACGCCCGCGGCGCCGGTGCGCATCAGGTGCAGCGCCGACGTGTAGGTCGAGGCGCCGCCGACGATCACCGGGACGTCGAGCTCGTAGATGAACTTCTTGAGGTTGAGCGGCTCGGTCGTCTTCGACACGTGCTCGGCGGACACCGTCGTGCCACGGATGACGAAGACGTCGACACCGGCGTCGACGACCGTCTGGTACAGGTCTTGGGTGCGCTGCGGGCTCAGCGAGCCGGCCACGGTGACCCCCGCGGCGCGGATCTCGGCGAGGCGGGCGGTGACCAGCTCGGGCTTGATCGGCTCGGCGTAGATCTGCTGCATGCGGGCGACCGTCTCGGCCTCCGGCAGGCCGCGGATCTCGGCGAGCACCGCCTCCGGGTCGTCGTAGCGGGTCCAGACGCCCTCGAGGTCGAGGACGCCGAGGCCGCCGAGCTGACCGATGCGGATGGCCGTGGCGGGGCTGACGACCGAGTCCATCGGCGCCGCGATGATGGGCGACTCGAACGTGAACGCGTCGATCGACCAGCTCACCGACACGTCGCGCGGGTCTCGCGTCCGTCGGCTCGGGACGATCGCGATGTCGTCGAATGCGTACGCACGGCGGGCGCGCTTGGATACGCCGATCTCTACCTCAGTCACCGGGCCACCCTACCGGAGGCGCGGCTCGTGCCCCCGGGTCGCTCGCGCCCGGTTCGCTCCCCCGCCGCTGGGCCCCCGTCAGCGGGCGAGTCCGGCGGAAACGGGCCACCGGAGGCGCCCGTCTCGATCGAACTCGCCCGCTTTCGCGCCGTCGACTCGGGTGAGACGCCCGCCCGGGCCAAGACCTCACCGAGGCGGCGGGTGTCGAGAGCCGTCGACCAGCCCCAGCGGGCGAACCCCTGCACCTCGGGCAGGGACCGGATCTCGTCTTCACGATGCTTCTCGTCGATGACGACCTGCTCGACGGTGCGACCGTTCATCACCGCCGGGTCGGTGTACTTGATGCGACCGTCGGATTCTCCGACCGCTCCTGCGTGCGGCCACCAGTTGTCGACGATGGCGACTCTCCGACCCGTCGCGTCGAACAGGGGATGCTGCAGCACGGGGTCGGGCAGCCCGAGCAGCCGGAACCCGACTCGGCTGACCGATTCGAGGGGCCCCGCCGAGAGCGGGGAGGCGAACTGCAGCACGGCGCGGACACGGGTCGCGCCTCGTGCGGTGTCGCGCGACGCGAATTCCTGAGCCAGCTGCTCGAGGGTGACCGCTCCGATGCGCAGCGCGTGATCGGTCATGACGACCGCTCGGAGGAACGACTCGGTCAGGCACACGTCGACCAGGGTCGTCTCGACGGGTGTCACCAGCACGCCATCGATCTGCGGCAGACCCGGCAGGTCGTAGTCGGAGCGGGCGTGCTTGACGAAGCCGTGCTCACGACGACTGCCTCCCGGCGGGGCCACGAGCACATGCACCACCGGCGGCGGCGCCCCCACGAGCGGCAGGCCGTGCAGCACCGCGGCCGAGAGATGGCTGACCACGACCCGGGTCCGGCACGCGGCCGCCGCGGCGACGACCGTCAGCCGGTATCGCTCGTCGACTCCGAGCCGCCGCCACAGAGCGGACTCCACATACGCTCCCCGGCGGACGCCGACGAGTTCGCCACGCCTGCAGGCTCGACGGAGCTCGGCGTCATCGAGCCCGAGAGCAGCGAGGTCGCGACTGAGGATGAGACCCGGGTGACGCGAGGTGAGGAGCATCGCCCTAGGGTGGCGGGCCCACGGGCGGTCGGCCGGTGGTCTCCGTCGCCCTGTGGACGGAGCTGAGTCGCCGGCTCCTGTGCAGGTCGCCTCGCGGGTCCCCTGTGCACATCCCGCGGACAGGCGAACGGGCGAGTCCGGCGGAGGCGGGCGTGGTGACACGACCGGCTCCGCCGGACTCGCCCGTTCTGGACAGCGCACCGCGCCGCAGCGCGGGGCGGGGAGGCGGACTAGCGGCGGTAGTTGGGAGCCTCGACGACCATCTGCAGGTCGTGCGGGTGGCTCTCCTTCAGACCGGCCGCCGTGATGCGGACGAACTTGCCCTTCGCCTTCAGCTCGGCGACGGTGCGACCGCCGACGTAGAACATCGACTGGCGCAGGCCGCCGGTCAGCTGGTAGACGACGTTGCCCAGCGCGCCGCGGTAGGGCACCTGGCCCTCGACGCCCTCGGGGATGAGCTTGTCGTCGGAGGGCACGTCGGCCTGGAAGTACCGGTCTTTCGAGTACGACGTGTTCTTGCCGCGGGTCTGCATGGCGCCCAGCGAGCCCATGCCCCGGTAGTTCTTGAACTGCTTGCCGCCGACGAAGACCAGGTCGCCCGGGCTCTCGTCGCAGCCGGCCAGCAGCGAGCCGAGCATCACGGTGTCGGCCCCGGCGACCAGCGCCTTGGCGATGTCGCCCGAGTACTGCAGCCCGCCGTCGGCGATGACCGGCACGCCGACCTCGCGCGCCGCGAGCGACGCCTCGTAGACGGCGGTGACCTGGGGCACGCCGACACCCGAGACGACCCGGGTGGTGCAGATCGAGCCCGGGCCCACGCCGACCTTGATGGCGTCGGCCCCGGCCTCGATGAGGGCCTCGGCACCCGAGCGCGTCGCGACGTTGCCGCCGATCACGTCGATCGCGGCGAACGACGGATCGGCCTTGATGCGGCGGATCATGTCGAGCTCGCCCGAGCTCTCGCCGTTGGCCGTGTCGACCACGAGCACGTCGACCCCGGCGTCGCGGAGTGCGCAGGCGCGCTCCCAGGCGTCGCCGAAGAAGCCGATCGCGGCTCCGACCCGCAGTCGCCCCTCGTCGTCTTTGGTGGCGTCGGGGTACTTCTCGCTCTTGTCGAAGTCCTTGACGGTGATGAGACCGCGCAGCTTGCCGGCGGCGTCGACCAGCGGCAGCTTCTCGATCTTGTGCTCGGCGAAGATCGCGATGGCCGAGTCGGGGTCGACGCCCTCGGGCGCCGTGATGAGCGGTGCCGAGGTCATGACGTCGCGCACGAGGGTGGTCTGCATCTCGAACGTCGACACGAAGCGCATGTCGCGGTTGGTGATGATGCCGACGAGCGTGCCGTCGGCCTCGACGACCGGGAGGCCGGAGACGCGGAACTGACCGCAGAGGGCGTCGACCTCGGCCACCGTCGCATCGGGGCTGGTCGTCACCGGGTTGGTGATCATGCCCGACTCGCTGCGCTTGACCTTGTCGACGTGCGCCGCCTGGTCGACGATCGAGAGGTTGCGGTGGATGATGCCGATGCCGCCCTGGCGCGCCATGGCGATGGCCATGCGCGACTCGGTGACGGTGTCCATGGCGGCCGACAGCAGCGGGACGGCCACGCGGATGCGCTTCGTCAACCGCGACGAGGTGTCGGCCTCGCTCGGGATCACGTCGGTGCGCCCGGGCAGGAGCATGACGTCGTCGTACGTGAGTCCGATGAATCCGAACGGATCCGGCTGGTCCATGAGTGCCCTTCGAAGGAGCGGATGGGGGGCGGTGTGCACCGGATCGCCGTCGAGTGCCGGTAGTCGATGTTAACCCTCTCCGCGCCTCCTGCATTCCGGGGCTCGACGGTCGGAAACAGCCGAGGAGGCGCGAAAAGGTCACAGAACAGCGACGATTTTTCGACTCTTGCCTGTGTCGTGCACGAAACATGGCCGACACACGGCGAAAGTAGCGTCACCAACGACGGTAGCCAGCGGCACCCGGGGCATCGCCCCGACTGGCACCTGTCCAGGAGGTTCCGTGAAACCCGACACGACCATCGCTCCGCCGACACCGTTGCGGCCAGCCCTGTTCGTCACAGTCCTGACGCTGCTGCTCGCACTCGCCGGCGCCTTCCTGTCCGTGATGATCGCGCCCGAGCCCGCCAGGGCCCAGGGCGGGGCGACCGCCTCGTGCACCGTCGACGACGCCACGGCCTGCATCCAGGGCAGCATCCGCACCTCCGAGGGCGAGCCCGCCTCGGGGGTCGTGCTCACCGTGACGGGGCCCGGCGGCTTCGAGGGCACGGCCGAGGTCGACGGCACCGGCCGCTGGGCCCTGCCCGTGACCGAGGGCGGTCAGTACACGGTCGCCCTCGACACCGACTCGCTGCCCGACGGCGAGTTCCTGACGAACGCCGAGCAGGACGAGCGCATGGTCAACGCCACGCTCGGCGCCAACGCCGGCGTCATCTTCCAGCTCAGCGCGACCGAGGGCGCCACCACCGGCGACTCAGCCGCCGCCTTCAACTGGGAGCGCGTCGGTCAGCAGCTCGCCTCGGGCATCCGCCTCGGCCTGCTGCTCGCGCTGGCGGCCATCGGCCTCTCGCTGATCTACGGCACGACCGGGCTCAGCAGCTTCTCGCACGGCGAGCAGGTGACCCTCGGCGGCCTCCTGGCCTACGTCTTCGCGAACCAGCTGGGCATGAACATCTTCCTGGCCGCGATGATCACCGTCGTCATCTGCGCCGCGACCGGGTTCATCCAGGACTGGGCGATCTGGAAGCCCCTCCGACGGCGGGGGTTGAGTCTCACCCAGCTGATGATCGTCACCATCGGCCTCTCGATCGCGCTGCAGTACGCGTTCCAGTACTTCTTCGGCGCCGCGACCGTGCGGATCCAGACGGCGAACCCGTCGACGGTCACCCTGGCGGGCATCACCCTGACGGTGCAGTCGTACGTGGCCATGGGCATCTCGATCGTCGTGCTGGTGCTGACCGGTCTCTTCCTCACGAAGACCCGCACCGGTCGCGCCACCCGCGCCGTGTCCGACAACCCGGCTCTCGCCGCGGCCTCGGGCATCGACGTCGACCGCATCATCCGCCTGGTCTGGACCGTCGCGGCCGCCCTCGCCGGCCTCTCGGGCGTCATGCTCGGGCTCGTGCTGAACGGCGTCAACTGGATGACCGGTCTGCAGATCCTGCTGCTCATGTTCGCCGCGGTGACCCTGGGCGGACTCGGGACGTCGTTCGGCGCCCTCGCCGGCTCGCTCATCATCGGCGTCATCGTCGAGCTGACCAACCTGGTGCTGCCGGGTGACTTCAAGTACGCCACCGCGCTGCTGATCCTGATCGTGATCCTGCTGTTCAGGCCGCAGGGCATCTTCGGTCGCGCCGAGCGGATCGGTTAAGGGGACTACTCATGGACTACGTCATCTCACTGCTCCGTGCCCTCACCGGCGAGGCGCTCGCGCCCACCACGGCGGCCTTCGCCCTCGCGGCCATCGGCCTCAACATCCACTTCGGCTTCACCGGGCTGATCAACATGGGTCAGGCCGCCTTCCTCCTGGTCGGCGCCTACGGCTTCGCCATCTCGCTGACCAGCGGTCTGCCGATCGGGGTGGCCGTGCTGATCGGTCTGCTCTGCGGGGTGATCTTCGCGCTCATCCTCGGTGTGCCGACCCTGAAGCTGAGGGGCGACTACCTCGCCATCGTCACCATCTGCGCGGCGGAGATCATCCGCATGGTCGGCAGATCGAGCATCCTCACCGACGTCACCGGCGGCTCGAACGGCATCACCGGCTCGTCGTACCGCGACGCCTTCACCGCCCTCTCGCCCCTGCCCGACGGTCAGACCACGATCCTCTGGTTCACCTACGACAACAACGGGGTCAGCGGCTGGTGGATCCGCATCGTGGCCTGGGGCCTCGTCGCCCTGCTCTGCGTGATCGTGTTCCTGCTCAGCCGCAGCCCCTGGGGTCGTGTGCTGAAGGGCATCCGCGAAGACGAGGACGCCGTGCGCAGCCTCGGCAAGAACGTCTTCTCGTACAAGATGCAGGCGCTGGTCTTCGGTGGTGTGATCGGCTCGCTCGCCGGGATCATCTACGTGCTGCCCTCGTCGGTGCAGCCCGACGCGCTCGGCCGCTCGACGACCTTCTTCATCTGGACGGCCCTGCTGCTCGGCGGCGCCGCGACCGTGTTCGGGCCGGTGCTCGGCGCGATCCTGTTCTTCGTGGTCCGACTGCTGATCCGCACCCTGGCCGGCGACTTCATCCCCGCGAGCATCATGAGCAACCAACAGGCCGACCAGTTCTCGTACGTGCTCGTCGGCGTCGCCCTCATGTGCCTGATCATCTTCAGGCCACAGGGGATCCTCGGTAACAAGAAGGAGCTGTCGTTCAGTGTCTGAGACAACCACGACCGGTGGCCGCGCACGCAAGGCCGGCTACGACTACGACCGCGACGCCCTCCGCGCCAAGCTGACCGGCGTCGACCGCACCCCGGGCTCGTCGAAGCCCGACCCCATCCTGACCGTTGACAACGTCGTGCGTCGCTTCGGCGGCATGACCGCCGTCGACGTCGGACACGTGGAGGTGCAGCGCGGCGCGATCACGGCGCTGATCGGCCCGAACGGGGCCGGCAAGACGACGTTCTTCAACCTCCTGACCGGGTTCGACAAGGCCTCGTCGGCCCCCACCGCGTTCAACCGCGGCGAGGGCACGGCGAAGTGGGTCTTCGACGGCAAGCCGATGGGCAACGTCGGCGCCGCCAAGGTGGCGCGCGCCGGCATGGTGCGCACCTTCCAGCTGACGAAGGCGCTGTCTCGCCTGACCGTGATGCAGAACATGCTGCTCGGAGCCCGCGACCAGCCCGGCGAGAACTTCTTCGTCGGCATCGTCCCGCCGCTCTGGAAGGCCCGCGAGCGCGAGATCACCGCGAAGGCCGAAGATCTGCTGAAGCGGTTCAAGCTCGACGACAAGCGCGACGACTACGCCGGCAGCCTGTCGGGCGGTCAGCGCAAGCTGCTCGAGATGGCCCGCGCCCTCATGAGCGACCCCGAGATGATCATGCTCGACGAGCCGATGGCCGGCGTGAACCCGGCCCTGACGCAGTCGCTGCTCGGTCACATCCAGAGCCTGCGCGACGAGGGCACCACGGTGCTCTTCGTCGAGCACGACATGCACATGGTGCGCCACATCTCGGACTGGGTGATCGTGATGGCCGAGGGCAAGGTCGTGGCCGAGGGCCCCGCCGACACCGTCATGGACGACCAGGCCGTGATCGACGCCTACCTCGGTGCGCACCACGACACCGACCTGGGCGACGACTCGCTGCTGACGGACGCGGTGCTCGAGGAGCTCGAGCAGGAGGTGGCCGCAGAGGACGCGGCCCGCGCGGACGACGCGACCAGCGCCTCCTCGGCCACCGGCGGCGGCATCGCCGGACGCGACCTGCCCGGCTCACCCGACCCCTCGACCCCCGCCGCCACCAACGCGGCGGACGACCAGCAGACCGGAGACAAGAAGGCATGAGCGCCTCGACCACGCAGATGCACCCGGGAACCGAGAAGTTCGCGGGCATCGAACCGATCATGAACGCCAGCGACCTCGTGGCGGGCTACCTGCCCGGGGTCAACATCCTGAACGGCTGCGACCTGGTCTGCTACCCGGGCGAGCTGATCGGCATCATCGGCCCGAACGGCGCCGGCAAGTCGACCCTGCTGAAGGCGCTGTTCGGCCTCGTCAAGATCCACTCGGGCGCCGTCACCCTCGGCGGCGAGGACATCACGAACCTCAAGGCCAACAAGCTCGTGCAGGCCGGCGTCGGCTTCGTGCCCCAGACGAACAACGTGTTCCCGTCGCTGACCATCGAGGAGAACCTGCAGATGGGGATGTTCCTGCGCCCCAAGAAGTTCGCCGAGCGACTCGAGTACATCTACGACCTGTTCCCGGTGCTCGCCGACCGTCGCGGTCAGCGGGCCGGATCGCTCTCGGGCGGTGAACGGCAGTCGGTCGCCATGGCGCGCGCGCTCATGATGGACCCGAAGGTGCTGCTGCTCGACGAGCCGTCCGCGGGCCTGTCGCCGGTGCGCCAGGACGAGACGTTCATCCGCACCCGCCGCATCAACAAGGCCGGCGTCTCGGTGATCATGGTCGAGCAGAACGCCCGCCGCTGCCTGCAGATCTGCGACCGCGGCTACGTCCTCGACCAGGGGCGCAACGCGTACTCGGGCACCGGCCGCGAGCTCGCCGACGACCCGAAGGTGATCGAGCTCTACCTGGGCACGCTCGCGAAGGACGTCGACGACTCGCACTGACGCGTCAGCCGCATCGCCTGGAGGCCCCGCACGCTCGTCGTGCGGGGCCTCCGTCGTGCGTGCGGGGTGGGCGAGTTCGTGCGCGGGGGCACCCCACGCGCCCGCACGCGCCCGCCCCACGATCGAGTGGTCGGAAGATGCTCTTCACCGCACCACGAAGAGCATCTTCTGACCACTCGAATATATCCACCAAGGTGCGGTACGGACGACGCCCGTGGACGCTCCTCGCGAGGGGAGCCTCGCGTTCCACGCGCCCGCTCGCTCCCCGCTGCCCGCCACGCGCCCCACGCGCCCGCTCGCGTCCGCCCCACGATCGAGTGGTCGGAAGATGCTCTTCACTGCGCCACGAAGAGCATCTTCCGACCACTCGATCAGACGCCGGCGAGCGGGCGCACGACGGAGGCACTGGCGGCTACGCCCCCGGGGCCCCCCCGCACGGGGGGG